>NZ_JANSHG010000029.1:0-19201 GCF_047461555.1 Synechococcus sp. WC101 | reverse complement strand
AGATGACCACGCCGGCAGCGTGAACCCCAAAGGTTTTGTTGGTGCCTTCCAACAGGCGGGCCAGCTCGATCCAGCGGTGAGTGGTTGGGTCTTTCTCGTATTTTTCTTTGAACTCTGGAGCCGGCGTGTTCTCGCCGATCATCTCCTCCAATTTTGCCGGTTTGCCCCGCGAGACCGGGATCAGCTTTGCCATTTTGTCGGCTTCGGCATAGGGAATATCCAGCACCCGACCGACATCTTTGAGAATGGCCTTAGAAGTCATGCGGTTGAAGGTGATGATCTGGGCCACTCGCTCCTGGCCGTATTTGCGGGTTACATAGTCGATCAGCTCTCCCCGCCGCTCGATACAGAAATCGGTATCGATATCCGGCATCGATTGCCGTTCTGGGTTGAGAAAGCGCTCGAAGAGCAAGCCATATTTGACGGGATCGATGTTGGTAATCTGCAAAGCATAGGCCACCAGGGATCCGGCTGCCGAACCGCGGCCCGGGCCCACCGGGATCCCGTGTTCGCGAGCATAGCGAACGTAGTCCCAGACCACCAGGAAATAGCTGGAGAAGCCCTTTTGTTGGATGATATTCAGCTCAAAGCGCAGGCGCTCCTGATAGTTTTCCGGAATCTGATCTGGATAGGCGACGCCGCAGCGTTTCGCCAGGCCCTGCCAGGCCAATTCGGTGAGATAGCTATCGGCAGAATGGCCCGGCGGAACCGGATAGTCGGGCATGCGCGTTTCCCCAAATAGGTCATAGCCCTCGATCTTTTCCAGCACCTTGAGAGTGTTGGCAATGGCTTCGTCGATCACCTCCTGCTCCAGGTGATCGCGGCAGAGGCGGCGCATCTCCTCCGGGCTTTTCAAGTACTCTGTGCCGCTGTAGCGAAGGCGGTTTTTTTCGGTGAGGGATTTGCCTGTTTGGATGCAGAGCAAAGCATCATGAGCCTCCACATCCCAACAGGAGATGAAGTGGCTATCGTTGGTGAGGATGATCGGGATCCCTAATTCGCGAGCAATGCGCACCAATTGCACATTGACAAAGCGGTCTTCTCGATAGCCGTGATCCTGAATCTCGATGTAGTAATCATCTCCAAACTGTTCCTGATACCAGGCGGCAACTTGGCGGGCAATTTCTGGCCGCCCCTGCAAAATGGCCTGGGGCACCTCCCCGGCCAGGCAGCCGCTGGTAACGATCAACCCCTCTTTGTATTGCGCCAAATACTCTTTGTTGATACAGGGCCGAGCGAAGATCCCCTTGCCTTGAACGCCTTGGAGATGGGAAATGGTGGTCAGCTTGACCAAGTTTTTGTAGCCCTGGGTATTTTTGGCCAAAACCACTTGGTGATACTTGGGGTACTTGCGGCTTTTGTCTCGAATATCGCCGTTGATAACATACATCTCATTGCCGATGATCGGCTTGATCCCTTTGCTTTTACACAGTTTCACCAGCTCGATGGCCCCGTACATAACGCCGTGATCCGTCAGGGCCAGCCCCGGCAAACCCATCGCCACCACCTGCTCAATCAGAAGCGGCAATTGGCTGGCGCCATCCAAGAGGCTGTACTCGCTGTGCAAGTGCAAGGGAACAAAGGCCATGGCAAGGCTACAGATAGAAGGATCTTTCTTACCTTAACTCGGTGTGCCCATTTCCCGGCTGCCTGCAGGTATGGCTACAGTGAGATCAATCAAGCTTGTGTTTTCTCCTTTTGCCTAAATGGACACTCCCCTTCGCCTCACCCAGTACTCCCACGGCGGCGGCTGCGGCTGTAAAATCGCCCCGGCGCTGCTGCAGCAGATTCTCAAAGAGCTGCCCCTTTTCTGGTCGGATCCGGCGCTGCTGGTGGGATCCGAGACCAGCGACGATGCTGCCGTCTACCAACTCAACGACGAGCAGGCCCTGATCCTGACCACCGACTTTTTCATGCCCATTGTGGACGATCCGGTGGATTTTGGCCGCATCGCCGCCGCCAACGCCCTTTCCGATGTTTACGCGATGGGGGGCACGCCCATTCTCGCCCTGGCCATTTTGGGCATGCCGGTCGACAGGTTGCCCCTGTCGGCCATTCGGGAGATCATGGCCGGGGGAATCAAGGTCTGTCAGGAAGCCGGGATCCCTTTGGCCGGGGGGCACTCCATCGATTCGCCCGAGCCCATCTTCGGCCTGGTGGCGGCAGGGCTGGCCCACCCGCAGCACATCCGCCGCAACGCCACCGCCCGGCCCGGCGACGATCTCATCCTCACCAAGCCGCTGGGGATCGGGGTGATGACCACCGCCCTGAAAAAGGGCCAGCTCAGCGCGGCAGGCTACGCGGAAGTTTTGCAGGTGATGACTCAGCTCAACCGCATCGGCCCGCAACTGGCCCAGCGAGCCCAGGTTCGCGCCCTAACCGATGTAACGGGGTTTGGTCTTTTGGGACATCTGCTGGAAGTCTGCCGGGGCTCGGGGGTGAGCGCCGAGCTGGATTTGGCTGCCATTCCGTTTTTGACCGAAGCGCTCTCCTTAGCTGAAGCTGGGATCTTCCCCGGCGCAGCCCGGCGCAACTGGCAGGGCTATGAGGGAGTAGAGGCCAACTCTCTGCCGGAGTGGCAGCAGTTGCTCTTGTCGGATCCGCAAACCAGCGGCGGCTTGCTGGTGGCGGTGGATCCCGCCTACACCGCAGAGCTTTTGCAAGAGCTCCACAGCGCCGGCTACTCTTACGCCCGTCGCATTGGCCGCTGCCAGGCCGGCGAAGGGATCGCCATCCGGGTTGTCGGCGAGATGCCGGTAGCTTGAGTGAAGCCTATATTCGGCCCTCTCCTGCCAATATGAAGATTCGGTCAAGCAGAGCTGCGAAAGTTGAAGATCTCATGTAAGGGTAAGGGGAGCTGAGATATCTTAAAGGGGTATGAACGAGCCCTCTCCCAACAGCCATAGCCTGGTTCAGTGGGTTGAGCCAGGTCAACTGATTCGCAGCCTCAGCAGTGGCCAATTGCTGATGGTGGATCCACAGCGGCCCAACGCCCTGATCATCTGCAAGACGTTTCATGCCGAGTTTGCCGGGCCGGGGGCTGCGGTCGGGGGGCCCTTGGATGTGGATTCGAGCGGCGTGCTCCCCATTGGGGATGTGGCTCTGTTGCATCCCCAGGGCTATCAAGAGCGGCAAAATGCCTATGCCAAGCGGCTGCACTGGATGCGCTGGCTGCAGCAGATCACCGATAATCCTCTGCCGGCCCAGCGGGCGCGGGTGCTGCTTTTTAGTTTGGAGGAATTTTTCTCTGCCGATTTGGTCAGCCAGTTGCCGGATGACATTTTGGCGCGGCTGGTCGGGGTGCTGCCGCAGACAATCGCCGCAGCTCGGATGGAAATGATGCCCCTCTACAGCCCCAGCTATTCCCTGGCCGACTGAGCCGTCTTGGGGAAGAAGGGAGAGGGGAGCCTGAGTTGGGGCTGTTCGGGATCGGAGTAAGAGACCTAGACTACAGAAATCGGGCCTTCTGGCTCTCTGGATTTGATTGGAAAATAAGCGCGGTATCGCTACCCTGAAAGCTCGCCCAACCGGGATCCTGGCCTCATGCAGTGGTGGAAACGGCTTCGCCAAAATCGCTGGGCTCAAGCAGGAGCCTACATCCTCCTCGTTTTCTATACTTGCGCCATTTTTGCCGAGTTTGTCGCCCCCTACAGCCCGCTGGAATCGCAGCCGGGGGGATCCCTTCTGCCCCCCACCGCCATTCACTTTTGGGACGAGTCGGGGGCTTGGCTGGGACCCCACGTTTATCCAACTCGCCAGGGGCCGGTGGATCTGGAAACGGGCGAACGTCCGCTTTTGGTGGATACCAGCCGTCCCGCCGGGATCCGCCTGTTTGTGGCCGGCACCCCTTACCGTTGGTTGGGTTTGATCCCCTGGGATCGACACCTATTCGGCACTGTCCCTCTGCGGACGGAGGAAGGGCTGCCCGTAGCGCGGCTACACCTGCTGGGCACGGACGATCAAGGTCGCGACTACTTCAGCCGTCTGGTCTACGGTGGGCGCGTCAGCCTGTTCGTTGGCCTGGTGGGCATCGGCATCTCTTTTCCCATCGGTCTGCTGGTGGGGGCCATATCCGGCTACTTCGGCGGCTGGGTGGATACGCTGCTGATGCGGCTGACTGAGGTGTTGATGTCGATCCCGACGCTGTATTTGCTGGTGTCGTTGGCGGCGGTGTTGCAGGTGAACCCGCTGACCGGTGTGCCCTTCAGCAATGCCGAGCGCTTTTTGGTGATTGTGGCCATCCTCTCTTTGGTGGGTTGGGCGGGCTTGGCCAGGGTGATTCGGGGGCAGGTGCTGTCCTTGCGGGAGCGAGACTTTGTGCAGGCGGCACGGGTGGCCGGGGCCGGATCCCTGTATCTGCTGGTGCGCCATATCCTGCCCCAGACCACCACCTACGTGGTGATCTCGGCAACCTTGGCGGTGCCCGGCTATATCGTGGCAGAGTCGGTGCTGAGCTTGATCGGCCTGGGGATCCAACAGCCGGATGCCTCGTGGGGGAACATGCTGTCGCTGGCCACCAACGCTTCGGTAATCATTCTGCAGCCCTGGCTGGTGCTGGCCCCCACCCTGATGGTGGTGCTCACCTCCCTGTCTTTTAACTTGCTGGGAGATGGCCTGCGAGATGCCCTCGACCCGCGGGATCCTGATCCTCGCTGAGGAGAAGTTGCTTCCTGGTTTGCCGGCTGTAGAGGCAATGGGGCGGCCTGCCGTTCACCGTTTCCCGTCGGGATAGAGCCGGTTGAGCCCCTTGCGAGCCTTGGCATGGACGTCCAGGGTGGTATCCATCTTCAGGATCTGGCGGTAGACTTGCTCGGCCCGGGCGATTTCCCCCTCCTGCTCCAACTTCTCGGCCAGCTTGAGCAAACTTTGGGCCGAGGGATCCGCCAAAGAGCCCTGCTCCTGCAGTTGCCGCAGCTCTTCCAGGCGCTCTTGCACCATCGGTCGCAACAGCCAGGAATCGTCCAGATCCAACACTTCTCGGTAGTAGCGCTGGGCCTCTTTGAAGTTCTTTTGCTCGTCGTAGGCTTCCGCCAGTTGCAAAGCCAGCTCCGCCGTGGGCCGATCCTTAAACTGGCGATGCAGTTGGTTCAGCCGCCGCAGGAAGGGGGATCCCTGCTGCGGGTTTTTCAAATCCGGCGCGTGTTGAACCGGCAAATAGTTACTCCTCTCCGCCGATTGTTGAGGGGAAGGGGCAGGCTCCGCGGCCTGAGGTCGAAGGGGCGTTTGCCGGCTGATGCTTTTGGGGTCAATGGGGGTGGGCTTGTAAACCCAAACCGGCTGATCCGAAGAGGATGCCGGTGGGGTTGGGTGTGGGATCGGCTGGGGCAAGGGAATGGTCTTGCGATCCGGTGGTTCAGGAGGTGGCTGCTTCAGTTCTTCAGGGGTGCCGGGAGGTTTGGGGGCCTGAAATTGAATCGCTTTGGGAGTCTCCCTGCGCTCTTGGGCCAATTCTCGGTACAGAGCGGCCAATTGCAGGTACCCCGCTTCTTCGTAGGCGGTGGCCAGCCAACGAGCATTCTCTGGGCTGGGATCTGCACGGTAAGCCCGCCGCAGCAACTGCAAAGCAGTGCCATAATTGCGCTCTCGAATGGCTGCCCGTCCCAAACTCGCTGAGCTGACCCCGATGGTATCGCTGGCCATAGTCCCCCATCTGTCTTGGCGCCGACAATAGAGCTAAGAGTCAAGGCTGAGCTGCTGATAATTCATGTTTTCCAAGCCAGCCACGTGGGTTGACGCTTGCTTAATATAACTGGATTCCTTGGCCATAGCATACCCTCACCAGCCGGGATGTTATCTGCTCGGACAGCTCCCTCTTGTTGAGATCTCTCGCTTTATATCAATTCAATGTCGATATTGAGGGTGGGATTGGATTGAGATCTGGATGCCAAGTTAACTTTCGGGCTAACTTGTAGTCAGAGCTTCAGCAGCAACAGGTTCTGACGCCAACATGATCCAAGACTTTCGAGAGCGGTACCCTATGGGCAGTTTGCTCACCGATCTGTTGCGGGTGGAAGAAGGGATCTACATCGTCAAAGCCCAGGTGGTGGTCAACAACACGGTTCTGGGCAGTGGTATTGCCGGCTCCAACACAGTAGAAGAAGCAGAAGATGCTGCGCTGAAGCGCGCTTTAAACCACGCAGGATTCGGTCATTCCACAACTTCCCTGAGCTTGGGGGTGGATTCTGCTGCCGCCAGGATGCCCTACCTGCCCACTCCTGACTTGGCCAATGGGCGCACCCACTCTTCTGCTGCCCCTCAAGCTCCTGAGTCGATAGGGATCCCGGCGAAGCCGACTTCCCCAGAGTTGCCCAATCTGAGCGAGCCAGGGGCCTATGGAGATGATTTATCCGACATCATTGCTCAAACAGATGTCGAGATGCAGCGTATTGGCTGGGGCCGCAAGGAAGGACAAGAGTTCTTGGAGCGTCGCTTCCAAAAAAAGTCGCGCCACCAACTAAATGAGGCCGAACTGCGGGAGTTCTTGCGCTATTTAAAACAGCAGCCGTCCCGCCTCAACAGCGAGCCCCGTTTTTGACTTTTCCAGACTCCCTCGCTCCCGGCCCCTCTCCCAGAGGGAGTCCCCCCTCACCCCCAGCCCCTCTCCCAGAGGGAGAGGGGAGTTAGACTTGACCTTGGAAAAATCCCTTGCCCAAAGACAGGAGACTGCATCAAACCGCCAGTCTCTCTGGTGTCTCGTTGTGTTCTGGAATAGCCACGGCTAGGGCGCACCCACGATCACAGTGGTGTCTTGCATTGTCTTCACGACGGTCTCGCCTCCTTCCGAGAGCACAACCCGTCGCTCCGGCACCGACACTCCGGCCACCCTGGCAGTTTGGTAGTTTTGCCCGGCCTGCACCACAGAAGGAATGACGCCTGGGCCGGAAACCAAAGCAAAGGATTCGCCACCAATCTGGATCATCCCAGAAACCTGCACGCTGCGGGCAAAGGCCGCCGGGTCACGAGTGGGGGTCGGGAGCGGCGTGGTCACTGCTACGGGCACTTCGCCACCATTGCCGGGCGGCGGCAGCTCCGGCGGCGGAGGTAGAGGTGGCAGGTTAAGGGTTGGCTCAGGGGCACGCACGTTTTGGGGCACAAAGGGATCCGCCCGTCCCGCCCCACTCAAGGCCCGCTGGGTTTCCTGCTCTCGATCCACTGGCGGGATCAGGCTAGAGGCAGCTTGGGTAGCCTGCAGAAGGGAGGGCACCGGCGGCGGGGGTTGATCGGGGGCGGTCTGGCCAAAGCCGGCAGGCAAGTTCACCGTTTGTTGCCGGGCGAGAGCTTGCATCTGGCTGGCTCCGCGGGCCAAGGTGGCGCTCATATCCTGTTCCCAAGTCCCTGCAGCATTCAGCCGCATGATCACAGGGCTGGTTCCCCCCCGAGACTCCACCCAAATTTCCGCTTCTGTGTCGCTCAATCGCCGCGAGCTGAGGATCCGGGATCCCGGAGGCAAGAGGGGCCGAAGCGCCAGTTCGGCCTCAGGAACAGCCTGTTCGTTGGCCAGAGCCGGGAACCAACGGGGGGCCAAAAACGCAACGCCCCCTGCCAACAGCAGGCCGGCTACAAGAAAGCAGGACAATGGGCGAGCAGGCAGCGATTTCAGCATAGAGACCACCGGGAGAGAGCCTCGTATCCTCTCCACCAAAATATCCAAAATCTTCGTGATGGGGCCAAGTCAACCTGCTTTTCTCGACAACAGTGCTAGGATTTGTCGATCGAAACAGTGGCACCATGTCCCCAGAGATCCCGACCGGGCCAGACAAAGACGGCCTCTGTCCAAGCGCAGCCTCGTTTGCCATACTGAAGAAAGATTGTAAATATTTGTTAACGCCATGACTGTCTCTGCTTTGGATCCTGTCAACCCCGCTCGTCTGGAGGAGATTGCCGAGCGGCTGCGCAGCCCGCGCCCTGCGGATCGCATGGTGGCCTTGGCGCAATTGCGGGATGTGCCAGCAGAGCAGGCGGTGCCGCTGATTTTGCAGGTCATCGACGACGAAAACCTGCAGGTGCGCTCTTTTGCCGTGTTTGCCTTGGGGATCAAGCAGACGGACGCCTGTTTGCCCAAGCTGCTGGAGATTCTCACCCAAGACCCGGACTACGGCATTCGCGCCGATGCGGCAGGCGCCCTGGGCTACTTGGAAGATCCGCGGGCTTTTGAGGCGCTGGTGCGTGCTTTTTATGAAGATGTGGAGTGGCTGGTGCGCTTCAGCGCCGCCGTGGCCCTGGGCAACCTGAAGGATCCCCGAGCCTACGACGTATTGCTGCGGGCGTTGGAGGGGCCGGAAGAGCTGCTGCAGCAGGCGGCCATTGCTGCTCTGGGAGAACTGGGGGATCTGCGGGCGTTGGATCACATTCTGCGGTTTGCCCAGTCGGAAGATTGGCTGGTGCGGCAGCGGCTGGCCCAGGCCTTGGGAAATCTGCCTTCGCCCAAGAGCGTTTCCGCCCTCAACTATCTGGCCAAAGATCCCCACGATAGCGTTGCCGCGGCGGCTTTGGATTCGCTGCGGCGGCTGCGCCAAAGGGGCTTCCCGGAACCGGGATCCCGGCCAGCCGATTCAGAAGCAAGCTAAGCTGAAGATCTGGGTTCGGCCTGATGTAGGGACGGGGTTCTCGGAGGGCTCCGTCGAGGATTTGCCGGCCTTTGGTTTTCGTGATCCTCTGCTCTGCGATGGCTACCAGCCCCTATCCTCTCGTTGCTCCAGAAATAGCCGGCTCCCCCTCTCGGCCTCGCATTGTGGCGGCTCTCTCTGGGGGGGTAGACAGCTCCACGGTGGCGGCCATTCTCCACGAACAGGGCTATGCCGTGGAGGGGGTGACTCTCTGGCTGATGCGGGGGAAAGGCCAGTGCTGCACCGACGGCCTGGTGGACGCCGCCGCCATCTGTGAGCAATTGGGGATCCCCCACCATATTGTGGATAGCCGCGAGCTGTTCCAAGCCAACATTGTCGATTACCTGGTGGCCGGCTATGCGGACGGGATCACACCGCTGCCCTGCTCGCAATGCAACAAGCTGGTGAAGTTTGGTCCCTTGCTAACCTATGCCCGCGAGACCCTGGGTATCTCTCAGATTGCCACCGGCCACTACGCGCGGGTACGTTTCAACAGCGAGCTGGGGCGATATCAACTGCTGCGGGCGGTGGATCGGCAGAAGGATCAGTCTTATTTTCTCTACGACCTCAGCCAAGAGCACCTGGCCCACAGCCTCTTCCCCTTGGGCAACTACACCAAGGCCCAAACCCGCCAGATTGCCGCGCGCTACGGCTTGGTTACGGCAAATAAGCCCGAAAGCCAGGATCTGTGCTTGATCGAGACCTACGGCTCGATGCGCAACTTTTTGGATCAGCACCTGGGTCAAAGGCCGGGGGAAATTGTCGATACCCAGGGGCGCGTGCTGGGATCCCATCAGGGCATTCACCACTACACTGTTGGCCAGCGCAAGGGGCTGGGCATTGCCTCTTCCCGCCCGCTCTATGTAGTGCGCATCGATGCGGCCATGAACCGCGTGGTGGTGGGGGAACGGGAAGAAGCCACCCAAGCCGAGGCCTGGGTGCGGCAGGTGAACTGGGTCTCGACCCCTGCGCCGGACGAGCCCTTAGCGGTAGAAGTGCAGGTGCGCTACCGTACCCCCGCCGTGCCGGCCACCTTGATCCCGGAATCGCCGGAGCGGGTCAAGCTACGGTTTGCCGAGCCGCAATTTGGCGTCACCCCCGGCCAGGCCGCCGTCTGGTACCACGGGGATCTCCTGCTGGGGGGAGGGATCCTGGAGCGCCCTTCTCCCTAGGCCAACTGCAACTTCCCTCTCGCCAGGGGGGAAGGATTGGGGGTGAGGGCAAGCCAAACTACGCTGCTTGCGCTTGCAGCTGCTGCAGGGATCGGAACAGGAGCACCGTGTAGACATTGAAGATAGGCGTGACTGCCGTGAAAGCGGCAAACCCGACCACAACTTCTAAGAGAGCTACCACAGGCGCCCAAACCAGAAGCGCAAGTCCTATGATGTCGGTATTACCCCCAGTTACAACTGCAGCTAGGGTAGCTCCCAAGATCGCCACAACATAAGGCAAAAGCAGGATTGAGATGCCGAAGATCAAAACCACGACCAGGAATGCCCAAAACACCCCCCACCAACGGCCCCTGACCAGGTTCCAACTGTAGCCCAACCCTTCTGTGGCACCCTTGTCCTCCAGGGCAATTGCGCAGAGGGTGAAAGCTAGCCTTACCCGGCAATAGATGCCGGGAAACACAAACAGCTGCATCCCTAGTGAGGAAATCAGATTCACCAGGAGGCTGCCGAAGATGCCGGGAAACACAAACAGCTGCATCCCTAGCGAGGAAATCAGATTCACCAGGAGGCTGCCGAATATCAGAGGCACTGCCTTAGAGAAAGCCTGAGCCAAGCTATTGCCCAGCAAGGGAGTTCGCTGCTTCAAGTGCTGATCCACCAGCCAAAAGGCTGCTCCTGTCAAGATGGGCGCGCCGACTAGGACATAGGCCAGGAGGAGCAGGATCATCCCGAGGGAAGGTGAGGTCAGACCTACAACGAAGAACGCGATATGGCTAGAAGAAAATGAGGTCAGGATCAGCAGCGGCCAGTAGATGGGACCTACCAACTCAAACGACCGCCGCAAGAGCAGAATCGGGTTAAGGGTGGCGTTGTGCATGGCGGAGAGATCCTCCTGGGCGACCAAGTTCACCCCCTTCATACCACGGGATACTGGCAAACTGTTTCGGCTTGATCCCGGAACTCATCTGAAACAGGTGCAAAAGCTGAAGTTAGGAGGCTGCTTGCGCCTGCAACTGCTGCAGGGATCGGAACAGGAGCACTGTATAGATATTGAGGATAGGCGCAACTGCCGTGGCGGCAGCATTCCCAACCACAGTCACACTCACAACATTCACAACTTCCAAAATTTTCTCAGCAAAAGTCTCGTCATAAGACGAAATCTCACCCGAAATCACACCTACCGTGAAGGCAAAGATAAAATTCCCGGCCAGAAATGCCACAACCACCGTGAGGCCAAAGATAAGAAGTGCCCAAAACGCTCCCCACCAGCGGCCCTTGACGAGGCTCCAACTGTAGCCCAACCCTTCTGTGACTCCTTTGTCTTCCAAAACAATCGCGCAGAGAGCGAAAGCCAGCCTTACCCCCCAGTAGATGCCGGGAAGTACAAGCAGCGGCATCCCAAGCAAGACAATCAACACCAACAGGATGTTGGCGAATACCAGAGGTACTGCCTTCGAGGCAGCTCGGTCGAGGCTGTTGCCCAGTAGGGGAGCTTGCCCCTTCAGGTGCTGATCCACCAGCCACAAGGCTGCTCCTGTCAGGATGGGCATGCCGACTAGGATATAGGCGAAGCTAAAGATTCCCCCGAAAAGTGGGATCAGTTGCGCGATGATGGCAATGACGACAAAGCCAGGAGAGGCCAGGATCAGCAGCGGCCCATAGATGGGGCCTACGACTTCAAACGACTGCTGTAGAAGCGAAAACGGGTTCAGAGTAGCGTTTTGCATGGCAGAGGGATCCTCGTCGGCATCCAGTCCACCCCCTTCATACCACGGGATCCCGGCTTTGGTTCCGGGAGTAGAGTTAAGAAAGTCTACAAGGCCGATTTTTGCAGGATCCAGGCCGCTGCCTGTTCGCCGCTGCGCAGGGATCCCTCGATGCTGCTCTGGTGAGTGTACTCTCCAGCCCAGAGAAGGCCTGGCAGGCCGCTGTAGGTGAGAACCAAATGCTGCTGAAAGCCGGGCGGCTGCACAAACTGGGCAAAAGGGATCCGATACACCCGCAGCAGGCGCCATTGTTCCAAGGGGGCTTTGGGAAAATAGGTCTGCAGCTCGGCCCGGCAGGCTTGGGCCAGCTCTTCATCGCCCAGAGGGGGATTTCCCAGCACCGTCACCGAATAGAGGTGCTGGCCAGCAGGAGCCAGTGCCGGGCTGAGGTGGGTGAGCTGCACCCAGTGGTTGATCCAGCCTTGGCCGCCGGCGTTGAGGTACAGATAAGGGCCGCGAGTTAGGGAAAAGGGGGCGCAGAAGTAAAGGCAGGTCACCGCTCGTCCCTGGGTGGGGATGGGTACAGCGGCGTGGGGGCAGAGCTCCGCTTGCCAGGCCCGCGCTTGAGGAGCATCGGTGGCGCAGACCACCCACTCGGCAGGGATCTCCTCGCCGTCGGCGGTGCGGATCCCGCGCACTTTTCCCTCTTGGACCAGGATGCGCTCCACCGGGGTTTGGTAGCGGATCTGCTCTGGGGCAAGGTGGCCGGCCAGTTGGCGGGCCAGTTCTCCCATACCCAAGGCCGGGGTGACGATGGCTCCCTCGGCCATCATCTTGAAATAGAAGGCCAAGAGGCGGGCGCTGCTGGCCAGCTCCGGATCCAGAAGAATGCCGCGGAAAAAGGGGTAGAAAAAGTGCTGGCAGATCTTGGCGGAGAACCCGTACCTTTCCAGAAACTCCCGCACCGAACAATCGGATCCCCCCAGTCCTTCTTGGAAAACCTGCTCCGGGGTGCGCCGCGCCAGCTCTGCCCGCAACTGCAGCACCTTGAGCTTGTCGCCAAAGCTGGCCAAGGGGTTGAGCAGGGAAGGAAAGATACTGGACAGATCCCGCAGGGGATCTCCCAACAGCCAGCAGCGACCGGGTTGGGCCAACATGGCTCCCGGACGGTAGGGGCGGGGATCGAGCTGGCTCAGATCCAGATGCCGCCGCACCTGGGGATAGGCCGTAAACAGCACCTGAAAGCCGCGATCCAAACGAAAGTCTTCCACCGCGTCGGTGCGCACCCGCCCGCCGGGGCTGTCGCTTTTCTCTAGGACCAGAACATCCCTTTGGCCCGCTTGGGCCAGCACCTTGGCGCAGGTCAAGCCGGCCAGCCCCGCCCCGATAATGACTACTCTGCCCATGCTCTGCCGGGATCCCTCCTCCGTCGAGTATTCTACCTGGCTTGATTCCTCAAGGCTGAGTCCCCTTCTCCGCTTCAGAGGCGGGATGTTCTGGCCCCCAGATGCGAATGGCGCCATCGGCGCCGCCGCTGAGAAGGGTCTGACCATCGGGGCCGAACAGCAGAGCGCTCACCATCCAGGTCTGGCCGCCCAGAGTGCGCAACTCTTTGCCGCTGCGCAGATCCCAGAGTTTGATCTGCTGGGCGCGGTGATCGGTGCTGCTGGCCAGCAAGCGACCATCGGGGCTGAGGGCAAGGGTGGCCAAGCCGGATAAGGGCTGGGGCAGGGTGCGCTCCCGGGATCCCGTGCCCACGTTCCAGATCCAGATGCCGGAAGCGCTGGCGGCGAGCAAGTGGCGGCCATCGGGGCTGAGGAGCACCTGCTCGATGGGGTAGTCGGCTTCGAGGGTTTTCAGCAACGCTCCACTCCTGGGATCCCAGAGATAGACGGCGGGATTCCCATTGGCAGCCACCAGGATCCAGGGCGAGCTCCCTTCTTCCGCCAACCCAGAGGGAGCAAAGGCCACTGCCGTAATGCCTGCCCCTTGGGTAACCGGGTAGGCGGCGCTGTCGATGGTGCGCACCAACTGGCCGTCCTCGGCTTGCCAAAGGCGGATGGTGCGGTCGGCGCTGCCGCTGGCGATCCAACGGCCATCGGGGCTGATGGCGACGCTGTTGATCAAGTCGGTGTGTCCTTGCAATTGCAGCCGTGGCACCCCCTCCCCCGACCGCAGGGCGGGATCCCCTAGAGCAGCCAGATCCCAGACCCGCACCGTCTTGTCTGCCCCTCCACTCACCAAAAAGGTGCCATCCGGGCTGATGGCCAGCGTCTCAATCGAGCCTTCGTGGCCTGTCCAGCTCTGCAGTAGTTGGCCGGCCTGGGGATCCCAAAAGCGGATGACGCCGTCATCCCCCCCGGCAACCAGGAGATTTCCATCCGGGCTGATGGCCAGGGCGGTGATGGCGGCGGGACCTTCCAGCTTGGCCTTGAGCCGTAAGGACTTGGCCCAATCTGCCAAGTCGAGGGCAGGGCTTCCAGTCTTGGAGGGATTGGGCGGCTGCTCTGTGAAGCTGAAGCTGTTGGGCCCAGCGGATCCCAAATTTGCCATTGTTCCCGCGGGCGGGACAGAGTCCCTAGGCACAACTGCCTTCTCTCCCCACCGGCTAAGGTTGGCCGCCAGTTGCCAGGCAGCAACTCCGAACAAAACCAGCAAAGCCGCCAGGCTGCTCCCCGCCCAAAGCGGTGGGATCCAGAAACGCGCCCGCAACGATACGGGAGAGCGCGGCGGCGTAGTCGGCTCCTGCCAGGGATCGACGGCAACAGGGTCGGGCAAGATCTCAGCGCCGGGAGAGACACCTTCTGCCAGAGACAAAGCCTGCAAGGCAGCCAGAGCTGCCGCTGCCGAAGCAAAGCGCTGCCGCGGGTCGCAACCCACCAGGCCATCCAAAAAAGCGGCGAAAGGAGCGCTGGTAGGAGCCAGATCGTGCCAGCGCAGCTCTCCCGTCAACGGATCGCGAAACAGCTTGTGGGTCGGGATCCCTGAGAGGGCTTGCAAGGCGAGGAGGCCCAAGGCATCGAGGTCGCCGCCAGCAGAGGAAGCCTCCAATCCAGAACCGGCAGAGGCCATAGCTTGGCCCAAGCCCAATACCATCCAACGGCCATCGGACTGTCGGCAGAGCAAGCAAGAGGGCCGCAAATTGCCGTGGCTCACCCCCTCACCCTGCAGAAAGGCTAGAGTCTGCAACACATCTTGCAAAAAGGCCCGCACCTCCACCTCTGACCAAAGCTGCCCTTGCTCCGTGGTCTGGCGCAGGGCTTGTTCCAGTGTCTGCCCCTGGATCCACTCTTCCACCCAGTAAAAGCCCCCTTCCTCCTCAAAATAGGCCAGCAGGCGCGGGATAGCGTCATGGGATCCCAGGCGTTCCCGCAGCGCCATTGCCTGTTGAAATCGCTGCCGGGCAGCAGAGGGCTCTTCCCCCTTGGGAGAGCGAGGTTGCCAACGCCTGATCACCACCCAGCTCTGTTCGGGGCAATGGCCATCTTGGGCCAGGTAGGTTTGCCCGCTGGATCCCAGTTCTTCTAGGATCTGATAGCGGCCAGCCAAGGTTTGCCCTACCATAAGGACTCCGGTCGCTCCAGGCAGATGTGGCTCACCCGTGGCCTATCCTCGGCCAGGCTACCAATTTTTGCTTCTGACCCATCATGCCACAGTGAGAAAACAGGGTCTAAGGTAACCCCCTCGGCAAGAGATGAGGTTTCTGGCTACTCGAGGCGGGAGAGATGGAGGTGACCTCCTTTCGGAAGAAGGAGATCTAGATCAGGCGCGAGAACCTAGGACTCAACCCTCCCCCCCAATTGGCGGCCCGCCCAAGGAAAATCCTCTACACTAAATAGAGCGAGTACAGGCAAAACCGCGTCCATCCTATTGTTTGCCGGTCTGTTCTCCAGGCTGGCCTCCCTGGCACCTTATGTCTTCTGTCAACCCGGCCTTGCCCATTCAGTGGATCGATGCGGATTCGGGAGAGGTGGTGGAGGAATGCCCCTGGGAGAGCAGCCCCCATCCGGGTACCTACATCCAACTGGCCGAGCAGCACTACCTAATTTTGGAAAAGCGTCATTCCTACCAATTGCGGCAGGGCAAGTATCACCTCTGCGGCATCCGCGCCCTCATTCGCCCGGTGAGCCCACCTCCCGAAGCAGGCCAGTTTCTGGGGGATCCCTCCTGCCGCTTCAACGCCCGCTCGCCCCTGTTGCGCTGCGCCGTCAACCCCAGCGGGCCCTGCCAGGGGTGTCGCCACTACGAGCCGGCCAAAGGGCGTTAGCTTTCCAGCTCCAGCGCCAGCACCTCGGTCAGGGCGCGGTTGGTGTTTTCCCGGAACTCGGCCACGCTCACCCGTCCCAGCAAGTACACCGCCAGCAGCATCACCGCCGCCTCCACCCCAAAGACGGTGGCATAGGCCAGCACCGAGGAAGTGGGGAAGAGGAGCCGCCCCAAATCCAGCAAGGCGCCGCCAATGAGGGTAGAAAGCGCCTGCGACATCGCCTGGGCCAGGCCCCAAGCCCCAATAAAGGTGCCGGCAGTCTCAGCCGCTGTCAAATCCAACATCAAGCTGATGGCGCCGTTGGTGGTGATCCCGGAAGCTAAGCCGAACAGGATCATGCACAGTTGCAGCAGCCGCGGCTCGCCCGTAAACCCTGAGGCAATGGTTAGGCCAAAAGAAAGGGCCACCAGCAAGCAGCCCAGGCGGGTGGTGGTCTGCTTGCCCAACTTGGGCACGATGAAAAATCCGGTCACCACAATTCCCGCCAAAATGCCCAGGCTCCAGAAAGCGTTGAGCTGGGTACTTTGGGATACGGTCATGCCGAACACCTCGCCGCCATAGGGCTCTAGAATCGGCTGCTGGATAAACAGGCCCATGGTCATCAGGGCCAAAAAGCCGAAGAAGATCACGGTTTGCCGGCTGGCGGTGAGCACCTTAATGGCCGTGCCCAGGGTGATCTGGTCTTCCCGACCCACCAAGGTGGAACGGGATCCGTAGCGAGAGTAGCGTTCTTCCACCCCCCAGGTGGCGATCACCCCCAGCAGGATCACCACGGCAGGGATGATGATGAAAAGGCGGTTGATCGTGCTCTGTAAGTTCTCGGCATCCAGGCCGCGCAGCAGCACCGCCGAGCCAATCGCCCCCCCGGCGATGCCCACCATCAGCATCGACCAGACGATCCCCACCAACTGGGAGCGGTTGTGCTCATCGGAAACATCCACCAGCAGCGCCGCAAAGGGCGTGGAGCAGGCGCTCAGACACAGCCCGTAGAGAGCAAACATCAAGGCAGCCAGAGCAATCCAGCCGTAGGTAGCCGGCGACCAGCCGCTGTTGGCAAAGCTCTGCCCCAAGCCACACACCACCTGCACCGCCAAGAAGATGCACAGGGCAAACAACACCGATCCCAGGCGCACATAGCCGCTGCGGTGCGTCCCCAACAAAGGCTTGGCATCGGAAAGCTGCCCAAACCAGACGCGGGCTGGAGACACCAACTGGTGCATGGCCAGGGATCCCCCCACCACCGTAGCCGGGATAGCCAGCAGCTCCGGGTCGATCATGACCCGGTTGAGCACCCCCAACGTCAGCAGCGACATCATCCCCAAGCCCATCTGAAATAGGCCCAGGCGAAACATAACCAGCAAAGGCAAGGGGGGCGCCGAAGGCTGAGGCTGTGAAGAAAGGGCGGTGGCCGCCGACCCGTTGACCTCAGGATCCCGCTGAATATTGGCCATGACCTGTGATGCTTCATGCAAAAGCCCTACAGCTTTTTATGGTAGCCCAGGCAGCCGGGGATCCCGGAAAAGGTATGGGATTGCCGAAAGCGAAACCGCCGCACCGGCTCTCGGTAACCGAGTTAGGGCCGGAGCATCGTTCCCTGCTAGCCTGTTGCCGCTGGTTTTGGCGGGAGCAAGTCGCAAAATCTTTCCGCGCCGGGGTTTCTCTACTACACTGACAACTGACCTGGTGCCAAGCGAAACGGGCCTTCCTGCCGCTGCGCTCGGCAAGTCAGCATTTGCAGACACAACAAACCCAATCTCGATCCTGTTTGAGACCGAGAAGCTCGTCCATAGCCAGCTTTTGCTCAAGTCGGCGAGGAATTTCTCCGGCAACCCTATGGCTGACGCAGTCCCAGTTCGGCGCTACGACCTGTTTGTGCAAGCCTCGCGGCTGCTGCAGCGTTACCGGCAGTTGACGCCGGAACTGCGTCCAATAGGAGTAGAAGTGGCCCTGGCCATCCAGTACCATCGCGCCCAGGCCGGCTCGGGATCTCTTCTGCCGGCGGTGGGATCCCCTCATGGCCTGCCTCTGCAGCAGGTGGCCCAGCGCATTTGCGACCCGTTTTACAGCAAAGTCCACCCCCTGCTGCCCACCCTGCCGGAGACGGGGGAGCCCTTGGTGTGGCCCCTGTTTAACCAAGGGGAAAACGGCCTTGTCCAACCCCTGGCGCCGAGCAAAGTGGGCGGCAAATTGGCGGAACGGCGCTGGCTTAAGGCTTGCAACAGCCAGGAGGGCATTGGTTGTCATGCTTTGGCCGCCCATCTGTGGCAGGACGAGCGTTTTCTGGCCGAAGACCGGGATCTCTGTCCTTTTCGCCTCTACGACGGGCGCTACCCCTTGAGCGTGGATCAGGGGCGGCAAACCTGTGGCTTCGACGACCACCCCTGTGGCTGGCAGGCGGGACACCCCAAAATGCTGCAGGTGGTGGGCAAGGGCAAACAGGCGGAGATTTTGCTCCCCCACTGGACTGACGCGATGTGGGCCATGCTGATCCCGCCCCATCGCCCCCTGCCCATCTATCCTCTGCTGGTGATGCTCTACTTTGGCCAGGAGACTCTGCAAAAGGGGCGCAGCAGCCTTTCGGTGGAGCAGTTTCGCCTGGATTTTCAGTTCAGCCACTCCCAACTCAAGCTGTTGTTTGACACCCACCCTGAGCACCCTCTCAATCGCCATCTGCTCGCCCTGGCTGCGCAGCCGGAGGTGGAGTGGGGATCCGCCGAGCTCCTGCCTCCTATGCCCCCCCTCTTGCATCACCCTGCTGGGGGCAAGGTGGTTTTGGATCCGGATGAGCCGCCCCAGTTTCGCAGCAGCGGGATCCCTGCCTGTGCCGGGACAGACCCGCTGATGGCAGAGCGCCGCCGTCGCCGTCAGTTGGAGCGCAGCGAACGCCACAACGAGATCTTGCACCACTTTCGCCGCTGGTTCCGCCTGGCTGGGCTGGAGGTGCGGGAAGACCAGCACACGTTTGACTTTCTGGCGGTGGCGGATGGACACCTGCTTTTGGCCGAGGTGAAATTGCTGCACCACAAAGATGCCGCAGAGGCGCTCCAGGAGGTGGTGGGGCAATTATTTTACTACGAGCGCTTTGCCCTCACCCCCTGGATCGAACAGGGCTTCTCCGTTCAGAAAGCCGCCGTTTTCGACGGGCCGCCGCCGGATCCCTACATTCGATTTCTGGAAGACCTGGGCATTGCCACCTACTGGATCAACGAGCAGCAGATGATCGACGGGCCGGAGAGCTCGCTGCGCCTGTTGCGCCAAATGGAGGTGCGGGTGCGGCCGGATCCGGAGTTGGGGGATTAGCCTCTTTTCCGGGCTCTGGCCTAATGGAGAGGGATTCTTAACCACCTCTTTACTCAGGTTCTCCCCTGAGGGTGGTACAGCCTGTTAAGGGCTCAAGGGGTACAATAGCAGCACTTAGCAAACCAACTTCGGAAGGAGGATGGATTGATC
>NZ_JANSHG010000028.1:0-19213 GCF_047461555.1 Synechococcus sp. WC101 | reverse complement strand
AATTGGGGATGCGGCAGCTCTGCAATCGCCCCTGAGCTTTACGGGGTTTGGATCCCTGGTGCGCAACTGCCCTCGCCTGTGCGATTTGCTGGACACAGCCTTGCGCCATAATCTCCTCAAAGCCGCCGACCTAGCCCAGATCCGCGCCTACCAGGGCAACTCCGCCGTCACTTGGCTGTTTTCGCGGGGGATGATGGTGCCCACCGGCAAGGTGTTGCCGCCCGAGCGCATCAACGCCATCCTCAACAGCTTTTTCGGTATTCTCGCCACCGAGCCGCCTGAGGTGGTGGACGACTTTATCAAAGACCGGGCTGGCTGGCTGGCCTTTAACCGCATGGCTATCAAAGCGGCTCTGCAGAACCCGCGGCTGCTGCTGTGGATCTGGGAGGCAGTAGGAGCGGAAGGCTTTGCCCAGTGGCTACCTACCTACTTCAGCTACACCGGACTGGCTTTGCTCTCGGCCCTCCTGGGAAGTTGGTTTCCCAAGCTGGTGCGGCGCCTGCAGCCCTGGCTGGAGTCCCGCTACCCCCGCCTGTGGTTGCGCTGCCTGAGCTGGAGCTACACCCTCACCTACGGGGTAGGCCAGCCGCGCCTGGAGTTTCATCTCCCCGCTCCCAGCTCTCCTGCCGCGCAAAACCTGCAAAACCCAATACCGACCTGGATAGAAGAAAGGGCCTAGGCCGGAGACTTTCACCAAGCCGTTGTTTCCACCGTCTCTCTGGCGCCTCCAGGAAAGGCGGGCGTCAACTGTTTTGTCGGCAGAGTCAACTCACAAAAAATCTCGAGGAGTGCTGGCAGTCCTTGCTTTGGTTTGCTAGCAGTTTTCGGCCTTATCTGCACAAGATTGTTTGCCGCAGCAGCCGATTCCCAGGTAGTGGCCAGCGGCAAAAGAGCTGTGTCCACCTGCTCTTTACCTTGGCAATTGGCTCAAGTTGAGTATAATCAGTGCCTACCATCCACTAACCTTCAGGTTCAGGCCGAAGAGGGTTGGGAAGGGATCCCAACTTGAATCGGTCGAGGAGTTTCTGAACCTCTTTTTGCAAGGTCTCTATTTTGGCAAGAAAACTAGGACCAGATCCAATGGTTTATACTTTTGAAATCATCGGCATTGCCCCTGCCCTCGATTTTTTCTGGCAGCAGCAGGAGCTGGCAAAGCGGCCTTGTCGGGTAGAGTACCTGGGCACCCGCCCTTGCACCCTGGATGCGCTGCTGGGATCCTTGGAGGAGGTGCCGGCGCGGCGGGGCTGGGATTTGGATCAGCTAATCGAAGCGGTTATTCGCTTCTGGTGCAACAATCCCGACTTGGTCAGTTTGTGGCGGTCTCGCTTTCAGGATGCCGGAGAAGATGTCCTGCTGATCTCGCGGGTGGGGCCCATTCAATCCCTACAGCAGGAGTTTGAGTGGCTGCTCAACCAATGAGATCCCTAAACCGGGTAGGCTAAGGGCAGGATTGTTTCGTAACTACCCATGAGCGACACCGTTTTCAGCAAGATCATCCGCAGGGAGATCCCGGCCCAGATTGTCTACGAAGACGAGCGAGCCATCGCCTTCAAAGACATTGCTCCCCAGGCTCCTGTCCACATCTTGGTGGTGCCCAAGGAGCCTATCCCCGGCATTGCCCAGGCCAAGCCCGAACACGAAGCGTTGCTAGGGCACCTGCTGCTGACGGCTCAGCGGGTGGCTGTTGAAGCTGGCCTAAGCAGAGGTTATCGCTTGGTCATCAACCAAGGAGAAGACGGGGGTCAAACCGTCTTTCACCTGCACATCCACGTTCTGGGCGGTCGGGCGATGGGCTGGCCGCCGGGCTAGCTTCGGGTTTTGCCGCCAAGTGGGGCCTCTACAGCTAGAATGCTGCCATTGAGGGTGGCTGGCAGGCGAGGTTTAGAGGCGATGGAGTGGCATGTTACCGATGCGGAAAGCCTGATGATCATCGACCAGGAGGTGGGCAAGCACGAGCTTTCCCCCGCCGAGTATGAGGTGGTTCGTCGAGTTATTTACGCTACTGCAGATTTCGAGTATCTCCACCTCATCCGTTTTGGCAACGAAGCCCTGCAGGCTGGGGCGGCGGCTTTGGCGGCGCGCACCACCATTGTGGTGGACGAGCCGATGGTGCAGGTAGGCATCGCGCGGGCCGTGCAGAACACCTTCTCCAACCCCATCTACTGCGGCAGCGAAGCTGTCACCCGCCCCCAGAGGGACAAGACCCGCTCTGCCTGGGGCCTGCAAACCCTAGCTCAGCGCTACCCTGAGGCAATCTTTGTCATTGGCCAATCCCAGACGGCTCTTTCCACCCTGGTGCAGTTGATCGCCGAGAAAGAGGTATCCCCTGCCCTGGTCATCGCGACGCCGGCTGGGTTTGTGGATGTGGTGAAAGCCAAGCAGGAGCTGGCCGATTCCATGGTGCCCCACATCCGCACTGAGGGACGGAAGGGCGGCCCTGCAGTGGCGGCGGCGGTCTTGGATGGCCTGCTGGATTTGGCTTGGCAGGCCTATGTGGGAGCCAGCAGCCCAAGCCCTACTGGCAAATCAGTTAGCGGATAGAGGGGAGCTCCGTTGATCTGATGATCTAAATGGTTCTGATCCAGATCACAGGCTTGGCAGGATCTCCGTCATGCTTCCCTCGGTCTGGCTTCGAGAAGATGGGAGCTATCTTCTCAGTGCCGGACAAAAAAGCCCGAGAAGCGGCTAGTCGAGGCAGAGCGAGGGATCCGGTCATGCAGCAGTTCATTTGGGTTTGGGGAAGCGGCTGGCTTTTGGCTATGGCCTTGGCCAGGGGAGGATGGGCCCAAGCGGAGGTAGCGGCTCTTTTGCCCGCCGGACAGCCGGCTATATCGCCCTCTCTCCCTGTGCCGTCGAACATCGACCAGAGGGAAGCTCGACTCAGCCCCTACCAGCGCTGGCAACAGCAGCATGCTGCCGCGGAGATTCCCTCTTCTGGGTTTGGGGAGGTCTTCTACCGCCTCGCTCAGAAAGCGGAACAGAGCCCAGAGGGGCTGCCTTTTCCACTGCGGCCAGCCGGGATCCCTCTGGGAGAGGGTAGCCCTTTTTTCCTCCATGTCAACGGGCTGGTCTACCAACTGTCCTATTGAAATAGGCGGGGAGGTTTTCGCGTTAGCAGGACGGCTATTTCAAGCCCTGCTGAACCTCTCCTCTCCCTGGGGGTGAGGGATCAGTAATGATTCCCCACCTTGCGGTGGTGGACGGCGGTGAGGCCCTCCAGGTTGGAGACCCGCCCGGCTTCTAGGGTGCTGTAGACCACCCAGTGGTCGCTGGTTTCTAGGCGGCTGGCCACGCGGCACTCCAGGTAGGCCAAGGCATCGGCCAAGATGGGGGATCCGTTGGCGGCGGGGTAGGTCTTGATGCCGGCAAAGCGGTCGGCTCCCGGCGGGAAGCGCTTCAGGAAGTGGCGCATTAGGGACTGGTGATGGCCTTCCTGCAACACGTTGAGGACAAAGGTATCGCCCACCTGCAGGAAGGACTCGATGGCCCGGTCTTTGGCCACGGCAACGCTGATCCCCGGCGGATCGCTGCTGGCCTGGGCCACCCAGGAGGCGAGCATGGCGCTGGTGGCCTGCCCTTTGCGGGCGGTGAGGATGTAAAGGCCATTGCTGATGCGGCCTAGGGCGCGATCCAAGTCGGCATCCAGGGCTTTCATCTGCTGAATGGTGCGATCCCGCGTTAGCCACTGCCCCAGGTCGGTGCCGGCTTCCTCCGCCAATTGCAGCAGGGTTTCGTCTAGGGGTTGCTTGAGGAGAATAGGAGGGAACACTTCTTTGGCGCCCATCTCCTGCAGCGTGTTGCGGCAGAGGTAGACCGACTCGTCATCTGCTCCCCCCGACTCGAACAGGCCAAAGCCTTGTTTGCTGTGGGCAGCAGCCAGGAGGGTTTTCAGCAGCACCTGGGTGGAGGCCGCATCAGGCCCCGCTTGGGGCGGCATGCCTATCACCACACCAGCGGCCAAGCTCATCAGCTCGCGCACCTCGTGGGCATCCAGCAGCCGCAGATCCGCCAGCTCTACGGCAACGCCGGTTTTTTGGATGCCGCGGGCAATGGCTTGGGCCAATGCTTCCGCCTGGCCATAGCCCGATAGGTAGAACACCGCCACCATTCGTTCGGCTTTGGCCTGCTCCAGGCTCCAAGTGCGGTAGTGCTCCACCCAATCAGACAGGTGGTGGCGCAGCAGGGGGCCGTGGCCGGTAGCAATGGCGGCGATGGGGGGCAGGGACTCCATGCGCTTCAGGGCCGAGAGTACCGAGCGGGCGTTGGGCCCCATGAGGCAGTCGTAGTAGAGCTTGAAGTCGGCCTGTAGCAGGTGGGGATGCTCGTCCCAGGCAAAGTCATCGCAGTAGTGCATCCCAAAGACGTCGCAGGTGTAGAGGATCTGCGTGCCGTGGTCGTAGGTGAGGATGGTGTCGGGCCAGTGCAGGTTGGGAGCAGAGATGAACTCCAGAACATGTCCCTTGCCCAGATCCAGGCGATCCCCCTGCTTGACCACCAGGTGCCGGAAGGGGCGATGCACCAGGTTTTCCAAAAATTGCACGGCCACTTTGGAGGCCACTACCGTCATTTGGGGCGCCAGCTCCAGCAGATCCCCGACTAGGCCGCTGTGATCCGGCTCGGTGTGGCTGACCACCAGGTAGTCGAGGGTGGCGGGATCCAGGAGGCCTCGCAGCAGATCCAGGTACAACTGGCGAAACTTCTCGTGGGAGGTGTCGATGAGGGCCACCTTCTCCCCGCGAATTAAAAAGGAGTTGTAGGTGGTGCCGTTTTCCAGGGCGAACTCGATATCAAACCGATCCCGATCCCAGTCCTGGGAGCGGATGGCAAGGGTATCGGCTCCAATGAGCAGCGTCTGCAGCGTAAGATGGCCTGAACGCGGTGCAACTGCCGTAACGGCCATGTTTTCCCCCTCTGCCAAATGGCAACTTTACCTAACTGCCCTCTGCACTCATCGTAACCGTGATGTAACTAAATGTTGAGGAGCCGCCAAGTTTTGATTTTCTGATGAAATGCTTCAGGGATCCCCAAACTGCCGACCCCCGCAGGGTCTGGGAGCAAAAGCTGCGGCAAACTGGGCCAGGGTGTGGCGCAGTTGATCCAAGTTTTGGCCGTTGGCGGCGGACACAAACAGGGCCTTGGGGTAGAGCAGGCGCACGTCCTCGACCCATTCGGGATCGAGGCGGTCAATTTTGTTAAACACCAGTTGTCGCGGGCCGGTGGCCAGGGGCATCTCGTCCAGCAATTTTTCCACCGCCTCGATGTGCCCTTCCCAGTTGGGGTGGGAGAGATCCACCACGTGCAGCAGGGCATCCGCCTCCGTCACCTCCTCCAGCGTGGCCTGGAAGGCCTCTACCAATTGCTCAGGCAGCTCGGTTAAGAATCCCACCGTGTCGGTCAACAGCACTGCCTGCTGGCCGGGCAGCTCCAGCCGCCGCGTGGTGGGATCCAAGGTGGCAAAGAGTTGATCGGCCACATAGACCTGGGCCTGGGTGAGGGCGTTGAGAAGGGTGGACTTGCCGGCGTTGGTGTAGCCCACCAGGGCCACCACAGGAATTTGGGATCCCTCCCGTCGCTGGCGCAGCCGCTGGCGGTGGCGGCGCAGCTCTTCCACTTCCTGCCGCAGCTTGGCGATGCGCCGCTGGATGGCCCGCCGCTCCGTTTCCAACTGGGTTTCCCCCGGCCCCCGCGTGCCAATTCCACCCCCCAACCGCGACATGGTGCGACCGCGACCAGCCAAGCGGGGCAGCAGATACTGCAGTTGTGCAAGCTCCACCTGCAACTTCCCGGCCCGGGTTCTGGCCCGCTGGGCAAAGATATCCAGGATCACCTCGCTGCGATCCACCACTCGCACCCCCAGGGTCTCCTCTAGGTTGCGCACCTGGCTGGGGGTGAGCTCGCGGTCGAACACCACCAGGTTGGCCCCCAAATCCTGCACCAGCAGAGCCAGCTCTTGCACCTTACCGGATCCGATTACCGTGGCCGAATTGGGGCCTTCCCGCCTCTGCCAGAGGGCTTGCAGCACCTGTCCGCCGGCGCTCTCCACCAAGCGGCCCAGTTCCGCCAAGGCGTCCATGAGATCCTCGTAGCTTTGGCCCGGCCCCTGCAGCCCCACTAGGATGGCCCGCTCCTGCTTGGGATCCACCTGGCGGGCGGTTGCTTGGCGCCGAAAGCCATCTTCTAGCTCCGTCACCAGCTCCTGCAGATCTTGTTCTGCCAGGATCCCCAAGGGCAGAGGCTCAGAAACCTGCCAGCGGCGCCCTTCCTCCGGCACCAGATGGGCCAGGTAGGCGCACTTGACAAAGCCCGTGGCCCCCCCGCCGCGGCGCAGCTTTCCCTCTAGGGGAGAGACCGAGAGGGTAATGAGGGCATCCAGCCGCTGGAGGGCCATAGCTGTCAGCGCTTTTTGGCTAGGACCTCCTGGGCCCACTTGGGTGGTGATGCAGCGGATCCCGGACAGGCGCTCCGCCCCTTGGCGGGGCAATTCCCAGGCCGGGATCTGGGTCTCAAAAGGGGATCCCAGCCCCACCCGGATGACTTGGCCGCGCCGGTTGAGGTAAACGCTAATGGGCTGGCCCTCCAGCTCCTGGGTCAGGGATCCCAGCCGTTGGGCAAACTCCACCGTCACCAAGCGATTGGGGGGCAGGCGCAGTTGGTAAAGCCGTTGCAGTTGCTTTCGCTGGTAGGGCTTTAGCCCCTTGGCCTGGGCAAGGCTGAAACGGGGGTCGGTCTGCTGGCAAGCGGTGCTAACCCTGGGCATAGGGACGGGGAAATACCCGAAAACAGGCTTTACCTACCATATACGCTAGTGGCCAGCAGGAACTTGCGGGGATCCCTGTCTCGAGCTTGCCATTGAGGCAGCTACCGCTGGCGAGAAAAGGGTCAAGCCGAGTTTGGAAGAGGTGGATGGATGTAATCTTGCGCCGGGCCAATTTGCCAGATGGCCGTAAGGGAATCGACATCGGCATCGAGGGGGAGCGCATCGTTGCCCTGGAGGCAAATCTGCAGGCTACTGCTCCCCAGGAGATCGATGTGAGCGGCCGCTTGGTGTCGCCCCCCTTTGTGGATGCCCACTTTCACCTGGATGCTGCCCTCACCTACGGGATCCCGCGTGTCAACCAATCGGGCACCTTGCTGGAAGGGATCGCCCTCTGGGGAGAGTTGAAGCCACTGCTAACTCCGGAGGCGGTCATCGAGCGGGCTCTAACCTACTGCGACTGGGCAGTGGCGCGCGGGATCCTAGCCATCCGCGCCCATGTGGACGTGTGCGATCCCAACTTGTTGGCGGTGCGGGCCTTGCTGGAGGTCAAGCAAAAAGTATCCCCCTACCTGGATTTGCAACTGGTGGCCTTTCCCCAAGATGGCTACTACCGCTCGCCGGGGGCGGTGCAGCTTTTGGAGAAGGCTCTGGATTTGGGGGTGGAGGTGGTGGGTGGGATCCCCCACTTCGAGCGGACGATGGCCGAAGGAGCCGCTTCAGTGCGGGCTCTGTGCGAGATTGCAGCAGCGCGCGGCCTGCGGGTGGATCTGCACTGCGACGAGACAGACGATCCGCTTTCGCGCCACGTGGAGACCCTGGCCTACGAGACGCAGCGGCTGGGCTTGCAGGGGCGGGTGGCCGCCTCCCACCTCACCTCGATGCACTCAATGGACAACGCCTACGTGAGCAAACTCATTCCCCTGATGGCCGAAGCAGAGCTGGGGGTGATCGCCAACCCGCTGGTGAACCTGGTGCTGCAGGGCCGCCACGATACCTATCCCAAGCGGCGGGGGCTGACGCGGGTGCCGGAGCTGATGGCCGCCGGGCTGACCGTAGCTTTTGGCCAGGACTGCGTGATGGATCCCTGGTATCCCCTGGGCAGCGGCAACATGCTGGAGGTGGCCCACATGGGGATCCACGCTGCCCAACTGACAGGCTATGAGCAGATGCGGCAGTGTTTCTTGGCGGTTACGGAAAACCCGGCCCGCATTCTGGGGTTAGAAGGCTACGGACTAGAACCCGGCTGCTATGCCGACTTGGTGGTGCTCCAGGCTGCCGATGCTGTCGAAGCCATTCGCCTGCAACCGGCTTGCCTGTACGTTTTCCGTCGGGGACGGCTGATCGCCCAAACCCCGCCGGTGGTTGCCCAGCTCCATTTGCCAGGGCGCCCGGCCCAGGTGGACTTCACCCGCCAGCTTTAACGGCGCACGGTGCCGCTGAAGCCGCTGGCTTTGAACTGCTCCATAGTCAGAGGCAGCGGGCTGGTCACGGGCACGGAGATGCGAATGGAGAAGGGGCTTTCGCCGGGGGGAACCTCCTCGATGGCTCCCAGGCGGGTGCGCTCCGGCAGAACCTCATTGCCGTTGGCATCGTAAAGGCGACCGAAGACATCCGCATTCAGCACAGTATTTCTGGAGCGGTTGACCACCGTGCCTTCAATGAATAGGCACCTGGCCGGTATGGGGTTGCCGTTGCTGGTAACCAGGTTGGTGTATTCGGGGGTATCCGGGCAGGGGGTGAGGTGCAAATCCTTCAGTTGCAGGGGGATGGCTCCAAAACCCAGCAAGAGCGCCGCCAAAGCTGCACAACCCAGGCTCCAGCAGAGGGAGCGAAGCCCCTTCTTCCAAACTTGGCTCATGTTTTTTCTCCAAGGCCCATCTCCCCTAGTCTAGGGGATCCCCCGCCCGGTAAAACCCCTCCTCGGTCTGGATCCCGTCCAAGCGCTGATCCCAGGGATCCTGAGGCAGAGGCTGCTCCAGTAGGCAGGCCTGCGGGACAATGCCCCACTTGGGCACGCCGGGATCCGGCAGCGAGGCCAAAAAGCGGTCGTAATAGCCGCCGCCATAGCCCAGGCGCCTCCCCCAGCGATCGCAGGCCAGGGCGGGCACAAGGATTAACTCGGCTTCGGCGGGATCGATGACTTCGCTGCTGGGAGAGGGCTCCAGCAACCCCCAGCGGTTGGGAACAAGCTCAGCTGGGTGGTAGCGGTGCCACCGCAACTGCCGCTGCGGCAAGCAACGAGGGATCCCCCAGCGCTTTTCAGGGAAAAGGGCGAACAGGGATCCCAAGTCCACCTCGGAGCCGAAGGCCACGTAGGCCAGGATGGTCTTGGCCGCCAAAAGCCGGGGCTGAGAGGCCAGATGAGCCACTATCTTCTGCTCGACCAGAGAGCGATCCACCCCTTGCCGCACTTGGCGGAAGTGCCGGCGCAAGCGAGCTTTGGGGAGAAAATTGGGCCCCACAGACGGAGACAGGTTTGTAGCGTAGAAGGGAGTTGCCGCAGCGCCATGCCATCTCCCTGCCTTGACTTTCCCCACCCCCAGTCAAGCTTAGGGGTGGATATCCAGAACCTACTGGATGGCCAGGAGCTCCACTTCAAAATCGAGAGTAGCGTTGGGAGGGATCACGCCGCCGGCGCCGCGGCTGCCATAGGCCAACTCCGGCGGAATGCGCAAATACCGCTTGCCACCCACCCGCATGGTGGCCAGACCTTCCTCCCAGCCACGGATCACCTGCCCTACCCCGTAGGTGAAGGTAAAAGGTTGATTGCGCTTGTAGGAGCTATCGAAGACGGTGCCATCCTGCAGCTTGCCCACGTAGTTCACCACCACCGTTTGCCCCGGCTGAGGTGAAGGCCCTGTACCTTCGACAAGGTCGTAGTACTGCAGACCCGACTCGGTGGTGATAAATTGCTGGGCTTGAGATTGCACAGTAACTGCTGGGTGATCTTTGGCTCGCGACAGAGCCATGGCCGGCTGTCCAGCCCACACCCCAATCCACAGCAAACCCAGCAACAGCAGCAGCATCTGTTTCATCCGTTGGCGTCCCCCCGGTGCCGACTTTTTGCCTCCCCAACAATCTTAGGGGATCCCCTCATCCTATTTCGGCAAATTCGACGATCTGCCCTTGATGGTCGCGCACCCAGAAGACAAAAGGCTTTTCGGAGCGGACGCTGCTGCGGATCCCTTGCTTGTTGATCCGCTTCAGGAGGGCTTTGAGGGCTTCCCGTTCGTAGGTGGTGTGGCGATAGCGGACGCCGCTGCTGCGACCGGCTGCCGCCCCGTAGGCAGGTACAAAGGGAGTTCTGGAGAGACTGCCGTAGGGATCCGTGGTACCGGGGATCACGTGCAGTTGCACGGTGTCGGAGAGCTGATACCAGAGGCCAGCGGTATCGAGAGGTGTCGAGGTGGAGCGGGCTTTGGCATCAAGGCGGGAGCTGAGGCCAATATCCGCCGGGAAGTAGGCAGATCCCAGGCTGGAGCCGACCATGCTTTGCTCATAGCCGTAGTAGTACTGCAGCGGCAGCTCCGCCTCCGGCAGCCTCAAGACCTTTTCGTAAAACCCTCGCGCCTGCTCCAGATCGGGCACGATGATGGTGTAAACCCGCGGTGCGCCGCTCAGAAACGTCCACATGGCCCCGCCGTAGGCCGATAGCAGCAAAAACATCAGCCCCTTCGTGGAGAGCAAAACCTCCAGGGGGATCAGCGGCAGCATCAGTCCAAGGGGGGTTGGCATTGGCGCTTGTCCATTTGCGGGTGGCTCTGTAGTCCAGTATAGGATCCCTAGGCTGATGAAGCTTGCCCTGTTTGCCTCCACCCCGCGCGGTCGCCGCTTGGCCCAGGCTCTGCTGTCGCTGCTGCCAGAGGAGTGGATCTGCTGGAGCAAAGCCAATCCACAGGGAGAGCCGCTGCCTTGGCCCTGGCAAGCCTATGGGGATCCCAGCCATCCCACAGCGCCCAGATCCCTGGCGGCAGCGGTGGCCCAAACTTGGCCCCAGGTGCAGGGCTGTCTTTTCATCTTGCCAGTTGGGTCGGTGGTGCGGCTAATTGCCCCCCTCTTGCAGGACAAATACCGGGATCCGGCGGTGGTGGTGGTGGATGAATCAGGCCGCTGGGCCATTAGCCTCTGCGGGGGACATGTGGGCGGGGCCGATGCGCTGGCGCGGCAGGTGGCGGCTGCTTTGGGAGCCGAGCCGATCCTCACCTCTGCCTCCGAAGGGCTGGGGATCCCGCCTGTGGATGTGTTGGGGCATCCCTACGGCTGGCGGCGGGGCAGTGGCGATTGGAACGGGGTAGCTGCTGCCCTGACGCGGGGAGAGCCGGTGGCCGTAGAGCAAACCTGCGGCACGCAGCTCTGGCGGCGGGCCTGGCCAGCGGATCATCCTCTTTTGACTACGGCTCCCGACCAAGCAGTGGCCCAGATCCGGATTGGGGAATACACAACGCCTTGCCCCCACATCCCCACCGTCCACTGGCATCCGCGGGTGCTGTGGGTGGGGGTGGGCTGCGAGCGGGGCACCAGCCGCGCCTGGCTGGAGGGATCCCTGCGGCGCCTGTTGCAAAACCAGGGGCTGGCCCTCGAGGCCGTTGCCGGCTTGGCCACTCTGGAGCTGAAACGGGATGAGGCGGGGCTCTTGGAGCTGGCCCAGGCCCATGGCTGGCCCATCCAGTTTTTCTCCGCCGCGGCCCTGGCAGGGATCCCGGTTCCCCACCCTTCAGAGGCGGTGCGGCAGGCGGTGGGCACCCCTTCGGTGGCGGAGGCGGCTGCTCTTTTGGCAGCCCAGCGCTGGTCGGGAGAGGACAATCCAGCCCAGGGGAGAGCCACCCTTGTCTGCCCCAAGCAGATCTTCACCTCAGAAAGCGAGGGAGCTTGTACCCTGGCCATTGCCCGCGCCGCCCGCGAGTATTCCCCTCGCGCCGGGCACCTGTGGCTAATTGGCATCGGCCCTGGGGATCCCGCCCAATTGACCTTGGCCGCCCGCCTGGCCCTGGCCCAAGCCGAGGTGGTGATTGGCTACCAGCTTTACCTGGACTTGGTGGCGCCCCTCCTGCACCCCGGCCAGATTTGCGAAGCCTTTCCCATCACCCAGGAGGTGCAGCGGGCGCAGCGCGCCATCGCCCTGGCCCAGCAGGGGCTGCAGGTGGCGGTGATCTCTTCGGGGGATGCGGGGATCTACGGCATGGCCGGCCTGGTGTTGGAGTACTTGGCCCGCAGCGGCTGGGATGGGATCCGCCCCTCCCTGGAGGTGCTGCCGGGGATCTCCGCCCTTCAAGCTGCTGCGGCTCGCCTAGGAGCCCCTCTCATGCAGGATTTTTGCGCTATTTCCCTCTCGGATCGCCTCACCCCCTGGCCGGCCATCGAGCAACGCCTGCAGGCGGCTGCCCAGGCCGACTTTGTGGTGGCCCTGTATAACCCCCGCTCGCGGCAGCGGTTGGATCCCTTCCTCAAGGCGCTGCAGATCTTTCGCCGGGCCCGCCCCACCCACACCCCGGTGGCGGTGGCCCGCAACCTCTACCGTCCCGGCGAGGCCATCCACCTCACCACGCTAGGGGAGTTGGATCCTGAGCAGGTGGACATGTTTACCCTGGTCTTGATCGGCAGCTCGCAGACCTTTCGCTACGGCAGCCGGCTGATCACTCCCCGCGGCTACCGCTTGTGATGAACCCACCTGATGGCCGTTGGATTTCGATTCAAAACACCGTGAGATGGCGGGGATCCAACTGCAGCCACCAGGGGGATCCCCAAGCTTCCACCTCGTGCCACACCTCGGCTTGCAGGCGATAGTCCTGGCTGTGGTCAGGAGGGCTGCCCAGCCTAAAGAGGAGAATCAATCGGTGAGGGGTCTCACTCCCCCTGGCGCCAATCCGCGATAGCCCCAGCCGGGGTCCGGGCAAGGTATTCGGAGCGCCGCCATTTTCTGTCCAAAAGAACCGGGAGCTCAAAGAATCTAAGGGCGCCGCCTGCTTGCCTAGGCAGAGGTAGAAGCTGTGTCCAAGTGGGGAGAGACGCTGCCGCTGGAAAACTCCTAATATATTGGACTGTAGCTGTTCATTAAAAAACGCTTAACTACTTGTTGCAAGCAGCAGATGGCGGGTTTTGAAGACTGGGCAATTGGGCCAGAGAGCGCCTGGTGTCTCCCCTTTTATGGCTGGGTAGGGACAGCGCTGGCTCTTCCTTGGGCCGCTGGCTGGATCAAGCGCAGTGGCCCACGTCCGGCAGCCTACCTCAATATCCTGCTGACCTTTGCGGCCCTTGCTCATAGCTTTTGGCTGTTGCGACAAGTTTGGGGTCGGGATCCCCAGCTCCTGAACTACCTCTGGTTTCGGGTGGCCGATTTGGACTTGTCCCTGGCTTTGGAGGTCTCGCCTCTGACGCTGGGGGCGGTGGTCTGGGTAAGCGGCTTGAGCTTGCTGGCCCAGATCTACGCCCTGGGGTACCTGGACAAAGATTGGGGGTTGGGCCGCTTTGCCGCCCTGATGGGCTTTTTTGAGGGGGGGATGACGGGGATCGCCCTCAGCGATTCGCTGTTTCTCAGCTACGCGCTGCTGGAGATGCTCACGCTTTCCACCTACTTATTGGTGGGCTTTTGGTACGCCCAGCCGCTGGTGGTCACGGCGGCGCGGGATGCTTTTCTCACCAAACGGGTGGGAGACCTGCTGCTGTTGATGGGGGTGGTGGCGGTTTCCAATTTCTCCGGCTCCTTGACCTTTTCCGGCCTGCGCGATTGGGCGGCTACGGCCAGCTTGGATCCAACTTGGGCGGCCTTGATGGGGTTGGCTTTGATTGCCGGGCCGCTGGGCAAGTGCGCCCAGTTCCCGCTGCACCTGTGGCTGGATGAGGCCATGGAGGCGCCCAACCCGGCTTCGATCCTGCGCAACTCGGCAGTGGTGGCCGCTGGAGCTTTTGTCCTCATCAAGCTGCAGCCAGTCTTGGCCCTCTCCCCTTTCACGGATGGGGTGCTGGTGGCCATCGGCACCATCACAGCCGTAGGGGGATCCCTGGTGGCCTTGGCGCAAATCGATCTCAAGCGCACCTTCTCCTATTCCACCAGCGCCTACCTGGGCCTGGTGTTTGGGGCGGTGGGGACGGGGCAGCCGGATTTGGCGCTGGAGCTGCTGCTGCTGCACGGCCTGGCCAAGGCGCTGCTGTTTATGGGGGTGGGATCCCTCATCTACACCACTTCTACCCAAGATCTGACGGAGCTGGGGGGCCTAGGGGGCCGCATGCCGGCTACGGTGGCCGCCTTTGCTGTGGGATCCCTGGGGATGGTGGCCCTGTTGCCCCTGGGGTGCTTTTGGATCCTAATCCGCCTGGCGCTGGTGTACAGCGCCCTGCAGCCGGCCCTGTTGGGGGTGTTGCTGCTGATGAATGGGCTGACGGCTTTGAACCTGGCGCGGGTGTTTGGCCTGGTCTTCTTGGGATCCCCGCAGCCCAAGACGCGCCGTGCCCCTGAGGTGGGCTGGCCGATGGCCCTGCCCATGGTCATTCTGACGGTGCAGAACCTGCTCATGCCCTGGCTGTTTTGGCGGTGGGGGCTTTATCCCGGTTGGATCCCAGAGCTGCAGCAGATGGCGGCTCTGCTGGCGGCCTCGGGTTTGCTGGGGGCCGGTGTTGGTGCTTGGCTGTACTGGGGGGGCCGGCGGCGGCTGCGCCTACCCTGGCCGGAGCTGCAGGATCTGTTGGCGCAGGATTTCTACACCGGGCAGCTCTACCAGGCTTTGGTGGTGCAGCCGGTCGGCGCCCTTTCCCGCGGACTGGAGTGGCTGGATCGCAACGGGGTGGATGGCCTGGTGAACGGAGTGAGCCTGGCTTTTTGGTTTAGCGGCGAAGCCCTCAAGTACACCCTGTCGGGGCGGATGCAGCTCTACGTGTTGCTCATTGTCATCGGGGTCGTGGTGGTTACCGCTTGGCTGCTGCGCTCGCCCCTGGTGGGATTGGCCTATTGAGACGGGAGGAACCATGCTCAGCCTTCTAATCGGGATCCCCCTATTGGGTGGCCTGCTGGTGGGGCTGATCCCCGAGCAAGCGGGGAAGGGCCTGCACCGAAGTTTGGCCTTGGGCTTCGGCCTGGCTTGGTTGGGGCTGAGCTTGGGGCTGCTGCTGCAGTTTGATCCCCAAGCGCAAGGGATCCAGATGGCCGAACAGATGGCCTGGATCCCGCAGTTGGGCCTGGTTTACGAGCTGGGGGTGGACGGGATCTCCCTGCCGCTAGTGGTGATGACCGGCTTGCTGGTATTGATTGCCCTCTGGGCCAGCGGCCCGGTGGAGCGGCCCCGCCTCTACTACAGCTTGGTGTTGCTGCTAGCAGCCGCCATTGTGGGGGCTTTTCTGGCCCAGAACTTGCTGCTGTTTTTCTTGTTCTACGAAGTCGAGCTAATTCCCCTTTATCTGCTGATTGCCATCTGGGGCGGGCCGCGGCGCACCTATGCCGCCACCAAGTTTTTGGTCTACACCGCCCTCTCGGGGGTGCTTCTGCTGATTGGCTTTTTCGGCCTCAGTTGGCTGAGCGACGCCCACAGTTTTACCTACACCGTTTTGCAGGCCCACCCCTTGCCGCTGCTGCCCCAGATTCTCATCCTCATTCCCATCCTGCTGGGGCTGGCCATCAAGATCCCCTTGGTGCCCTTCCACACCTGGCTGCCGGACGCCCACGTGGAGGCTTCCACCCCCATTTCTGTGCTCTTGGCGGGGCTCTTGCTCAAGTTGGGCACCTATGGCCTGGTGCGCTTTGGCCTGCAGCTTTTACCCGATGCCTGGGAGCAAGCCGGGCCGTGGCTGGCCAGTTGGGCGGTGGCCAATGTGCTGTATGGATCCCTGAACGCCTTGGTGCAGCAAGACATGAAAAAGCTGGTGGCCTACAGCTCCATTGCCCACATGGGCTACATTCTCCTGGGCACGGCGGCGGCCACCCCCATCTCCTTGGTGGGATCCGTCTTCCAGATGGTGAGCCATGGGCTGATTTCCTCGCTGCTGTTTTTGCTGGTGGGTGCTGTCTACGCCAACACCGGCACGCGGGATCTCAAGCGGCTGCGGGGATTGCTCAACCCGGAACGCGGCCTGCCACTTGTTGGCAGCTTGATGGTGTTGGGGGTGATGGCCAGCGGCGGCACGCCCGGCCTGGTGGGCTTTATTGCCGAGTTCACCCTCTTTCGGGGCAGCTTCCCCGTCTTCCCCCTGCAGACGTTGCTGTGCATGGTGGGGACGGGATTGACGGCGGCCTACTTTTTGCTGATGGTGAACCGCGTCTTTTTCGGGCGCCTCTCGGAAGTGGCCATTGCCATGCAACGACGCGCCACGGGAGAACGCCTGCCTGCTGTAGTTTTGGCCTCGCTGGTGGTGGTGCTTGGCCTCCAGCCTGCCTGGGCAACCCACTGGGTGGAGTCCACCGCCGCCCATTTGGCCAAGCCGGCGGCCCTCAATCTTGCCGAAGCAGGCGGGCCGACCACTGCTTTCGAGCCTGGGTTCTCTTCGTTGTGACGATTTAGTGATACGACTGAGTTTTTGTTGTTGTCTCAACCCCTCCTTACTCCCATGACGGCCACCCTTGTTCCCGCTCCTTCCTGTTTCTTTCTGGCTGGCTTAGATCCTCTAGAGCAACGGCGACTGGCTCCCATCGTCCAACGCCTAGAAGCAGGGGGAGCCCTTGTGCCGGATTCTTCCAGCAACCGGCTGGAGGTCATCGGCATCCTCCACAGCTACGGCCAGGTGCTGGATGCCTACTCCCAGAATTTGATCTTCATAGCCGACCACCAATTTTTGGAGCTCTTCCCAGTTTTTAAGTACTTCAACGGCGAAATCACCCTGGGCAAATGGCTGCGCTACCTCTGGCATGACCGCATCAACTACGAGTTTGCCGAATACTGCATGAAAGCCATGCTCTGGCATGGAGGGGGAGGCCTCGATCGCTATCTGGATACTCCCGAATTTGTCGAGCGGGCCAAGGTGGCCATCCGGGCCAAGTTCCGCTTCAACCCCCTTCTGCAGGGCCTCAACTTCCTCTGCCCCGACTTTGCGCTGGAACAGGTGCGCATGCTGGCCATGTACAGCGGCCTGGGCCAGTTCTGGCGGGTGATGAGCGATATCTTCCTGGCCTTGGCCAAGCGCCGCGAGAGCGAACCGCAGCTCACGCTTCCCGACGTAGTAGCCCACATTCAGCAGGGGTTGGTGGCAGCTGCCAACAAGCCCATCACCTACGCCCCCTGCATCTGGGGCCGCCGCTACGAGATCATCCCCCTGTCGGCGGGGCTGACCTTCCTGCCCGATACGGCCCTGCCCTACGTGGAAGCTGTGTTTTTCCGCTCCTTTCCCTTCATGGGCACCGTCTCCTACAATGCCCAGGCCCACCAGATCCCGGCCGAGCAGGCGGACTTCGCCTACGGCGCTTTGTATGCCGATCCGCTGCCGGTGGGGAGCGCCGGGATCCCCCCTACTCTCTTGATGCAGGATATGATGCGCCACCTGCCTGGCTATTTGCGGGAGCACTACCGCCGCCAGCCGCGCGGGGAAGATGACCTGCGGGTGAAAATCTGCCTCAGCTTCCAAAAGGCCATGTTCTGTGTTACCACCGCCGCCCTGCGGGCCCTTGCCCCCTTTCCTCTGGAAACCCAGGATCCCCAGCAGCAGTTGGCCAATCGCGAGTTTCTCGCCCCCTGGCTGCAGCGGCTGCTGGGATCCCGCCTGCTGAGGGTACAAGAAGAAGTTGACACTCCCACCCAGCGGATTCTTACGCAGCCCAAGATGGACTCGCGAAGGCGCTGTCAAGACGCCCCTAGACAGTCCTTTGAGGCATAACCTCAAAGTTCTGCTTACTTCGGACTTAAGTTCCTCCAGGTTAGTTATTGCCGCGCGGGTTTTGCACCGCAGTAGGTTGTTTTCCTGGAGAAGCTCTGTACTAACTATGAAGCAACTAAAGTGGCTCAAGGGCTTTTTCGCCCCGCACTCAAGTACGGGGCTACCAAGCTATTGTCGATGCCTAGCGAACCCGAGCGCTGTTGCCGTTGGCTGCAGCAAGTGGAAGCGGGATCCCATTTTCGGATACAATGTTTTGTCCGATTGAGGAGTAGGGTGGCGTAGCCAAGTGGTAAGGCAGAGGTCTGCAAAACCTCTATGCGCCAGTTCGAATCTGGCCGCCACCTCTCAAACCTGACATCCCCAGCGGGACCCGCATGAAAGACAAGTTGATGTTGATGATCCCCGGCCCCACTCCCGTTCCCGAGAGTGCGCTGCTGGCCATGGCGCGGGGGCCCATCGAGCACCGCAGCCAAGAGTTCAGCGCCATTCTGGAAGAGGTGACGGAGGGGTTGCGCTGGCTGCACCAGACCACCTCCGATGTGTTTGTCTTTGCCTGCAGCGGCACCGGGGCCATGGAAGCCGGGATCCTCAACACCCTCAGCCCCGGGGAGCGGGTCTTGGTGGGGGTCAACGGCAAGTTTGGCGAGCGCTGGGCCGAGATGTCGGAGCAGTTTGGCCTGCAGTGCGAGCGGATAGAAACCCCCTGGGGCGTGCCCTATCCTGTCGAAGTCTTCCAAGAAAAGCTGGCCGCCGACCGGGAGAAGACCATCAAGGCGGTCATCCTCACCCACTCGGAAACCTCCAGCGGCGTGGCCAACGATGTGCAGGCCATTGCGGCTGCTGCCCGCGAGCATGGGGAAGCCTTGGTAATTGTGGATGCCGTCACCAGTTTGGGAGCCATGCCGGTGCCCATGGACGAGTGGGGCTTGGATGTAGTGGCCTCTGGATCCCAAAAGGGCTACATGATCCCGCCAGGGCTGGGGTTTGTAGCTGTTAGCCCGCGGGCCATGGCTGCTGCCGAGCGCTCTCGCTTTCCCAAGTACTACTGGAGCTTTAAACTGGCCCAAAAAGCCCTGCGCCAGGGCACCACTCCCTTTACGCCCGCGGTGAACCTGTTTTATGCCCTGCAGGTAACCCTGCGCCTGATGCGGGCCGAAGGGTTGGAAGCCATCTGCCGCCGCCACGCCCGTTTGGCCCAGGCCACCCGCGCCGGCGTCAAGGCCCTGGGGCTGAAGCTTTTGGTCAACCCGGAGTCGGCAGCCAGCCCCTCGGTAACTGCTGTGCTGGCGCCTGAAGGGATCAACGCCGATACCCTCCGCAGCACCCTGAAGAAACGCTTCGACATCGCCCTTGCTGCCGGTCAAGACCACCTCAAGGGCAAGATCTTCCGCATCGGCCATCTGGGCTTTGTGAGCGACCGCGACATTCTCACCACGCTGGCTGCCCTGGAGTCGACCCTGCACACGCTGGGTTATGGCGACTTCCCTCCTGGAGCGGCCATCAAGGCGGCCGAGGAGATCTTGGCAAGCCCCTAGGGATCCCTTGCCCATTCTGTAGTTCTTGACACCTGGCGCCCCTCCCTTGCCCTGGCTAGAATGGGTGAGCGTTCTTAACAAAAGATAAAATTCCAGAGTCGACTGCTCTGGAGAGCTATCTGTTCCCAAC
>NZ_JANSHG010000027.1:0-19435 GCF_047461555.1 Synechococcus sp. WC101 | reverse complement strand
CGGCCCTGCTCTGTACGGTGATTGCGGTGGGCACGGGAGTTTTGTCGGGGTACTTGATCTCCCGTTGGCTGGGGATCGAGCGCCTGACCGCCATCTTGGGCACCGCTCCGGGAGGCATTTCGGACATGAGCCTGATAGCCCTGGACATGGGGGCGCAAGCCAGCACGGTGGTGGTCATGCACCTGGCCCGCCTGATCAGCGTCATCGTGGTCGTCCCCTGGCTGGTACGGCTGCTGATCCAGCCGGGCACCAGCTAGGAACATCCCTAGAGCAGAGACATGGGGTGGGCTAGACTAAGGAGCGATACAGAACTTAACAACTCAACCTCCGCCTTGGAACTTTTCCCTTCTTCACTCACCTGCCATGGCGACGCTGCGGGATCCCCTTGGAGCGCTGCCCTCTGTTCTAACGTCTCCTCTGGCCAAGGCGATTGGTGGCCCCTGCAACTGTATTGGCAGGGGGAGGCAGATCCGCTACAGCCTGAGTTGGTGCAGGTGGATCCTGTGTTGCGCTTGCTGCTTTTGGGGGATGGCTTGACCACCCGCACTCTGGCTGCCTTGACCCAAGAGCCGATTCAGGCCCATCTGCTCGACACGGGCCGGGTCGAGCTGCTGGCAGAGCAGAGCGCCGCCCCCCAGTCCATGCAACGGCTGACCAAGGATCTGGCGCGGCTGGGATCCCCCTTGCTGCGGCGGCGGGTTTGGCTGTGTGGAGCAACCTCTCAGCAGCCCTTGCTCTATGCCACCTCTTGGTGGAACTCCGACCATCTGGCCCAATACTTGCCCCATCCCGATTTGCCCATTGGCCAAAATCTGATCCAAGAAAAACTGGAGACCTTTCGCGAAGTGCGTCGCCTCTACTATGGCGAAGCCGAGCCAGTTGCCCGGCTGCTCAACTGTCGCGGCCCTTTTTGGGCTAGGCATTATCTTTTGCTGCACCGAGGCCAGCCTTTGACTGTTATTTACGAAGTTTTTTCTTCCCGCCTACAGGCCAGGGTCTTGTCGGGCTAGGGCGACATCCAGCGGCGCACGGCTGCGGTGACTGCGGCTGCCACACCCGGATCCGACTGGGCGCTGGCAGAGATGCGGTGATAGTCCTCTGGGGTCAGTTGATGGGCGGCGATGATCTTGGCGGCTGCGGTTTCAAACTGTTGTTCAATTTGCCGACGTTCCTCGCTGCCCTTGGCCTGCTGCAGGCGAGTTTGGGTGGCCGCCAGAAGGGGCTGCACCGCCAGCAGAGCGCGGGCGAAGCGGTCGACCTGCTCTGGGGAAGGCTTCAAGAAGTCTTCAGAAGGGGCGGCTGGGGCCGAGATCCTCCTTTCCGAGGCGTTGCCCGTCTCGGATGTCTGGGGGACGGTGGCCAGGGAGGGATCCGCGTTGCCGGACAACTGAGGGGCGCCAACAACAGCCGTTTTGCCGGCCACATCCAAACCTTGGGCCGGGATGCGAGCATTCCAAAGGGCCAAGCTTGCCAAACAGAGAGCAGCTCCGCTCAAGACAGCGCTCAAGAGGGCCAGCCAACCGGCAGGGGCCACGGTCGGCTGCGGCACCGGCAAAGGAGAAGGCTGGAGGCTGAGATCGTAGGCCCGGCGCTGCCGGCTGTCGCTGAGGACGCGGTAGGCCTGTTGGAGCTGAAGAAACTCTCGCTGGGCCAATTGCCGCAACCCCTCGGGGAGATCGGCAGGCAGACGATCCGGATGAATCTCGCGCACCCGCCGGCGGTAGACGGCTTTGATCTCCTCCAGGCTGGCTTGGGGAGAAAGCCCCAACTGTTGGTAGTAGGTGGGGAAAACAGACGGAGTAGACATGGAAGACTCAGCTAGAAAACCATCGCCTCGGCAAGTGGGGATCCCTCTCTGTCGCCCAGCATATCCTCCCCGTTTCGGGAAAGCTGCTGGCCCATGCGTGGGGGCTTGCGGACAGGCTTTCCAGGGATGATTCTGGGATCCAGAACAACTTTCTCAAGGGATCCCTGTTTAGAAGCCCCAGAAGCGAGGGGATATGGTCTCAGAGCGCCCACCCTGGCAGCAGCGGCATCGACCGGAGCGGCGGCTGAGCAGGTGCAGCGGCAGACCCACCCGCCTGGCGCGGGATCTCCTCACCGGCTGGAGCTGATGCCGCGCCATACCCGACGCGATTGCGATGGGGATCGGGTAGAGGTGGGCCCACAGTTGAACATCTGGGCGGGCGTTTGCAAGTACGAGCTGAAGAACTTGCACGATCCGGAGTTGCAATGGCTGGCCACCGAGCTGGGCTGCTGGCTGCAGGTTTCGGTCGAGCAGAAGGTATAGCGGTTAATCCAAGTAGGCGCTCAGCTCCTGCTCCAGGGTGGGCAACTGCACCTCTCCTCGTTCCAGCTCCTCTAGGTCTTGCAGTTGCCTGCGCAGGCGGGCAATCCGCTCTCGTAGATACTCTTTGATGCCCTTGGGCCCCAGGCTGAGGCAACTGCGGCAGATCTCGCCGTAGATTTGGCCGCGGTCGTTATAGACCACCGCCAGCAACACCTGCTGCCCCTTTTTTGGGATAGGGGCGGCCCATCCACCGCAGACGATGCAGGGCACCCGGCCATTGCCCCCGTAAATGCTGCGTTCCCAGACAACTCTCACGCGCGGCCTCACTGCAACTTTCGCCCACCAGCATAAAAACTCAGGGGGATCCCTTGCCACCCCGGAGCGCTCGCCAACTCCCCTCTCCCTTTGGGAGAGGGGTCGGGGGTGAGGGCTGGGAGAGGGGCCGGGGGTGAGGGTTGAAAAGGGATCCCTAAAGTCTAGGTGCCAGGCGAGGTGGGCCGAGAGCGATCGATGGTGCGATAGGTGAGGCTGGCCGCTACCTCCAGAGCTTTGGCGGCGTCGCGGAAGTAAAATCCCAGCTCCTCATCCTTTTCGGTGCGGTTGGGTTTATTGAACTTGGCCTTGAACTGCACATTGCAATACATGGCCAACCCCACCAAAACCTCCGACAAACCGTGCTGGTTGATCAGCCGCTCCACATCTGTAAGCAGGCTTTTGATTAGGGCATCGGCTACCGGTTCTGGCAAACTGTCCAGGTCGTGCATCGGGTTTCCTCAGCAAACGAGATGGAGAGCCGGTGGGTCTGGGATCCCGGCTCAACTTCTCCTGATTTTCCTGCATCTTTTTGGGAATGCCCAATCCTGTCGCTAACGCTGCTGCCCCTGCCGGAGCCCCAGGGTAACAACTGGAGGGCTCCCTGGCCGCCTGCTCCAGGCGGCGGGCAAGCTCTTTGGAGCCGGGATGCCGCACGCGGTTCAGGTGAAGCAAATAGGCGTACGGCGCATCTGTTTTTGGAGCTTCCCCGCAAGGGACAATGCGAAAATAGGCCAAGCGCAGCGTAGAGTCCAGGTTTGGAGTGGAGCCATGCCGGTAGCTTCTGAATATGCCTTTCCCTTCGAGCACCACCAGAAGTTTTCCCTGGATAACCCCACCATCTCTAGCCCCGGCGTTTCCAAACGGGAATACGTGGCCAGCAGGGTGTTGCAGGGCATGCTCAGCAATCCCCAAACTGCCATTGGCAATCTCTCGCCTGAGCAGCGACAGGCTTTGGTCTACACGGCAGTGTTGTTGGCAGATGAGCTTTTGGCCGCCCTTAGTGCCCAGTGAGGGCTCCCGGCAAGGCTCAGGGCTGACCCAGCCACAGACCGCTAAACCCAAGGGTAAGCAGCGTCAGGGGCAGGCCAAAGCGGAGATGTTCCCCGAACGTTAACACATACCCCTTTCTAGCTGCCGCTTCGACGGTAATTAAATTGGCCACTGCCCCAAACAGAGTCAAGTTACCGGCCAGCGTAGAGCCGGCAGACAGCAACAGCCAGGCCGTCTTTCCCTGCAGCGGGAGCAGCGACTGCAGCAGCAGCACCGCCGGCACGTTGGAGATGAGGTTGGACAAGAGGGCGACAGCGGCCAGCAGCGCCAACGGGGATCCCGCCACCTGCTCCGCCCAGGGCCCCAGACTCGTTCCCCAGCCGGCCAGCAGCTCTCGGGTTGCCCGTGTCAGGATAAACAGCCCGGAGAACATCACCAGCAAGTTCCAGTCCACCTGCCCCAAAAACCGCTCCGGCTTCAGCCGGCGGGTAATCAGCAGCAAGGCCGCCGCCACCAGGGCCGACTCCGCTAGGGGCAGGCCGGCCACAAAGGCCCCAAACAGGCCCGCTGTAATGGCCACGCTCTTGCGCAACAGGGGGGGATAGAGGCGCAGCGGCGTCCAAGGCACCTGGGCGAAGGGCTGCAGCGAGCGCACCTCGGGGTAGTAGAGCCACAGCAGCCCCACCTCCAACAGCAGCCCCACCACGGCAATCGGGGTCATCTGGGCGGCAAACTCCAGGTAGCCGATCCCGGAGAAGGAGCCGATGAGGATGTTCTGCGGGTTGCCGCTCAGGGTGGCTACAGACCCTAGGTTGGTGGCCGCCGCCAAGCCCAAGAGGTAAGGAATAGGGTTCAGCCCCAGCACGGCTGTCACCTGCAACGTGAGGGGGGTAAACACCAGTGCCAGGGTATCGTTGAGGAGAAAGGCCGAGAGCAGCCCGCTGCCGAACACCAGCATGAGCAAAAGGCCAAAGGGACTGCGGCTAACCCGAATCAGGCCCAGCAAAGCTAGCTGGAAGGCGCCGCCCTGGGACAAGCTGGCGTTCACCACCATCATGCTGAGGAGAAAGACAATCGTGGTCGCGTCGATGGCTGCCCAAGCCTCCAGCAGCGGCACTGTTCCTAGGGCAATCAGCAAAGCGGATCCCGCCAGGGCAATCGTGGCCCGGTTCATGCGCAGCCTGGGCAGGGATCCCAGCCCCAGCCCGACATAGCTCAGGAGCAGCACCAGCCAAGACAGCGCTTGTTGCACCTGCCAGCCTCTTAGCCACCCCTAGAACTCGTAGCCAAATAGGCGCGGATCCGCCGGCTGCAAGTCCAGATCCGCCAGGCCGTATTCCGCCCAGCGGCGATCCACCAGACGGGCCACTTGCGGATCCGGGGCAAGCGGTTGCCGCCAGGGGGTGTCGGTTTCCGGGGGGATCTTGGTGGTGGCATCGATCCCCATCTTGCCCCCCAGACCCCGTTTTTCGGTGGCAAAGTCCAGGGCGTCAAAGGGGTTGTCCGGCAGAATAAACACATCCCGCTGCGGATCCACCCGCGAACACAGGCACCAGAGCACCTGCCGCGGATCCCGCACATTGATGTCCTTGTCCACCACGATGACGAACTTGGTGTAGCTAAACTGGGGCAAGGCGCTCCAAAAAGCCAGGGCCGCCCGCCGCGCCTGGCCGGGATAGGCCTTGTCGATGGACAGAATCGCCACCTTGTAGCCCAAGCCCTCCATGGGCAAAAAGAAATCCACGATCTCCGGCACCTGCTGCCGCAGAATGGGGGTGTAAATGCGGTTCAGGGCCAGCGCCATCATGTCGTTTTCTTTGGGAGGCTTGCCGCTGAAGGTGGTGAGGTAGATGGGATCGCGGCGGTGGGTGAGGCAGTGGAAGCGGATGAGCGGAGCTTGCTCGTTGCGAGGGCCGTAGTAGCCGATGTGATCCCCGGCAGGGCCGTCGGGGGCCACCTCCCCTGGCGTGATGGTGCCCTCCAGAACAATCTCGGCGTGGGCCGGCACCTCCAGATCCACCGTCTTGCAGCGGGCCAGGTGTAACCCTTCGCCGGCGTAGAGGCCGGCAAACAGCCACTCCGACAGATCCACCGGCAGGGGCGTAGCCGCCGCCAGGATCACGGCGGGATCCACCCCGATGGCCACTGCCACTTCCAGCTTCCGGCCCAGGGCCGCCGCCTTGCGCAAATGCCGGGTGGCCCCCCGCACCGACAGCCACTGCACCGTCATCGTGTTGCGGCTCTGGAGCTGCAGGCGGTACACCCCCACATTGGGAATGCCATTTTCCGGGTCTTTGGTAACCATCAGCCCCAAGGTCAGCACCCGCCCGGCATCGCCGGGATAGACCCGCAGCAGGGGCAGTTGGGTGAGATCCACCGCCTCACCCAGCAGCACCACCTGCTGACAGGGGGGGAAGAGATCCCGGCTGGGTCGAGCTTGGAAGACTCGGAACAGCGCCTGCCCCAGCTCCAGGGCCTGGGCAAAATTTTTGGGCGGGCGCGGCTGGTAGAGCAAGGCCAGTTTTTTCCCCAGCTCCTCCAGCTCCCGCGGCTGCTCCATCCCCAGCGCCCAGCAGATGCGCTCCACCGTGCCCAAAACGTTGATCAGCAGGGGCATCGAGGATCCCTTCACCCGCTCAAACAGCAGCGCCGGCCCCCCGCAGGCCAAGAGGCGATCGGCGATCTCGGCAATTTCCAGGTCGGGATCTACTTCTGCTGAAATGCGGCGAAGCTGGCCACGGGACTCCAGCAGGGCGATGAAACGGCGCAGATCTCTGGGCATGAAGGGAGCACTCGCGGGGATGAGGATCTCGCTAACTTACTTGTCGCGGCTGAGGGCCAGGCCGCTCATGAAAGGCTTTTGCAGGGCAATGAACACCACCAGCGGCGGAATACTGGCGATGATCGCCCCCAGCATCATGGGGCCATAGGAGGCGGAACTATCCAGGTTGAGCAGGGATTGCAGCCCCACCTGCACCACCTGCCGCTCCCGGCCTTGCACGATCAAGCGGGGCCACAGGTACATATTCCAAGCGTAGACGAAGTGAATCACCGCCTGGGCTCCGATGGCGTTCCAGCTCAGGGGGATCAGCACCTGGGTGAGAAACTGCAGCGGGTTGGCCCCGTCCAGTTGAGCCGCCTCCGCCAGCTCGCGGGGGATGTTGGAAAAATGTTGGCGAAACAAAAACGTCGAGGTGGCGCTGGCCAGAAAGGGCACGATCAGGGCGTAGTAGGTGGATCCCCAGCCCAGGTTGGTGACCAGCCGCAGCAGAGCGATGATCAGAATTTCTGTGGGCATCATCAGGGTAATGAGCACAAAGCCGAAGGCCAGCCCCTTGCCCGGAAAGCGAAAGTAGACAAAGGCCAGCCCCGCCAATAGTGACAAAACCGTTTTGCCCACCGTGATGGCCGTGGCCACGATGGCGCTGTTGACCATGTAATGGCCTAGGTGACGCGCCACCATCACCTGCTGCCAGTTAAAGGCCAACGAGGAGCCAAAGGTCAATTGATAGCGAAATACCTCGGCATTGTTTTGGGTGCTCACGATCAGCGCATACAGCACCGGAAACCCCAGCGCCAAACAGGCCAGCCACAGGCCTAGGTGAACATACCAGCGCTCCGGGATCCAGCGCCGCCAGGACAAGGGAGAAGCCTTTTGGCGCACGGGGCTGGGCTGGGCGGCTAGCGACTGCGGATCCTGCAACAGTTGAGCCATGACACCTCCAGGCAGGGGACGCTTTTGCCCTCTCTGTTGAGGATAATTCGTCAGGGTTAACCCCAGGCTAAAAAGGCCGATCTGACCTGGGTTTCCAGCTTGGCGGGTACTTTTACCGACAAGAGGAAAGGGGTAGAGTAGAACAGCAGTGTCTAGAAGAGGATCCCATGACCCGAGGCTTTGGTCCCTTCGGCAAAATCCAAGAAGCCCTCAAGAAGGCCCAAGAGGTGCGCGACGGCGCTCAAAGGCTGCAAAAAGAGCTAGAAGAAATGGAGATCGTCGGCGAGGCCGGCAATGGGCTAGTGAAGGTGACAGTGAACGGCAACCAGGAGCCCCTCAAGGTCTCTCTGGATCCCCAAGTGCTCCAGGAGCCGGTGGATGTGGTGGAGGACTTGCTCCTGACGGCGATGGTGAACGCCTACACTCAGTCCGCCGAGACGATGCGCAAGCGCATGGAGGAGCTGACCGGAAACATCAGCCTGCCGGGGTTGGGGTTGGGCTGATCCCGGCCAGCCTGGCTTCCTATGTACACTCGCCCTTTGGCTCGCCTGATCGAGGAGCTGCAGCGCCTGCCCGGCATTGGCTCCAAAACAGCTCAGCGCCTGGCCTTGCACTTGCTCAACCGGCCTGCTGGCGAGGTCGAGGCCCTGGCCAAAGCCCTGCTGGAGGCTAAGCAAACCGTTAAGCATTGCTCCATCTGTTTTAACTGGTCGGCGGAGGATCCCTGCGAGATCTGTCGCTCGCCGCAGAGGGATCCGTCGACCTGGTGCGTAGTGGCCGATGTCAAGGATCTCATCGCCATGGAGCGCACCCGCGAGTTCAAGGGCCTTTACCACGTTTTGGGGGGTCTGATCTCGCCCATGAACGGGATCGGGGCCGAGCAGTTGCGCATCCGCGAGCTGGTGGCCCGGGTGGCGCGGGAGAAGCCCCAAGAGCTGATCTTCGCCCTCAGCCCTAGCGTGGAGGGGGAGGTCACTATGCACGTGGTTAAAGATTACCTGAAGCCGGTTGCCCCCGGCCTGCGCATGACCCGTCTGGCCTTTGGCCTGCCCATGGGATCCGAGTTGGAGTATGCCGACGAGGTTACCCTGGCCCGTGCCCTAGAAGCGCGGCAGGAGTTTTAGGCCCAGGTAACTGCGGGCTGGGCTTGCCCAGAGCAAGGTGTCCAACCCTGAAGTTGTTGCTAAGGTGAGGACCACGGGTCTTGTCATGGGATCCCGGCACTTACCTGAGGTCAAGAAAGTTCAACCAGCAACGCGGAGAGGGCAGCGATGGCGGATACGGCACAAACTCACCTCAGCTCAGGCACCGTCCAGGGGCTGGACTATGTAGTTCTGGGAGTGGCCTCTTGCTTCCAACGGGATGAGGACGGTCGCCTCAGGGAGGTGTTGGTGGCCGAGCCGGTTCCCGCCGCCGCCCTGGATTGCCTGGCCCAAGAGCGCCGCAGCACTTCCTACTGCCTTCTCTACGCCACTACTTACGCAGAAGTTGTCGACAACGGGATCCCGACTTTGCCCGCCGATGTTTTCCCGCCAGGGGTGGTGCTGGGAGAAGATTTTGTGGAGCGGCTACAAGCGGCGGCCCGTACGTACCGCAGCAAGCCCCAATTTCGTCACATCCCTCTGCACCAGGTCTGCACGCCAGAGAGGGGGGTGTTCAAGCTCCATTTCAGCGCTGAGCCGCGGCGGATTCTCAATGCGGCAATGGAAGTGAGGGATGCCGACAACATCAAGCAGCACCCCCACACCCATCAGCATTTCTAAGCCCGCTAGCAGCTATCGCTACCACATCCCTGTTGCCGAAACTAGGCAAATACATCGAGTCCCACCTCAGGGCCTACCCTTGGAAGAGCAGTTTACAGTGGCTCTCCGAGCATGATCAGAGAGCAGGTGAGGCGTTCTAGGAGGCGAGTGGTCGTGTCGCTGAAGGATAGGCTCCCGCTGGGGTTGCGCCGACGAAAAGAGGGCAGCACCACCAGGTCAAATCCTTGGGCCTCCTGCAAGAGGGTTTTGACGACCTCGTCACTGGCCAAGACCTTGACCTGGACGGGGTAGCCCAAGTCTGGCTGTTGGGCTAGGGATAAAAGCTGCGCCTCCAGCCACTGGCGATCGCTTTCGGGGGTGCTGGCGAAGCAGATGTGAAGCAAGGTAACTTCTCCCTGGCTGGCGGCGGCCAAGATCTGGGCTAGGCGCACCGCCCGAGCCGTCTGCGAGCGAAAGTTTTCCAGCACCACCAGGATCCGCCGCAGCTTGTGGGGGGGATGGAGCAGGCGTGCTACGGCAACTGGGCAATGGGCAGCCCAGAGGACGCTGTTGATGACGCTGCCAAAGAGGCGGGCCTGTAAGCGGGTGGGATCGCTCCAGCCCATGACGATGAGGCTGGCGTTCTGCTCACGGCTGGCGTGGCTGATCCCCTGGGCCACGTGGCTGTCGATGCGGCAGAGAGGGGTGACCTCCACCCCAAAGGGCCGACAAAACTCCGTCGCCCGCTTGAGGAGGTGGTCTCCGTGCTCCAGGGAAGTTTGCAGCAAGGGAGAGTCCATGTGCAGGTGGCCGGTCGCCACCGAGAGGGGAACCACCCGCCCGCCCTCCTGCTTGGCCAGGAGGCAGGCCATCTCCAGCAGGTTTTCCTCGGTTTCGGGATTGGCCAGCGGCACCACGACCACGTAGGGCTGGGGAGGCGGCGCTGCGGAGGCGGGAGCGACTCCTGGTGGAGATGGGAACCGACTCTGTTCCTCCTCCATAGCCATTTGCGTGGCCGCCCGACTGGTCAAAATTGGGCCCAGGGTGGCCGTTACCAACATCAACACCACCACGCTGTTGAGCACGTCTGCATTGAGCAACCCCACGCGGTACCCCACCAGGGTTGCCGCCAAGGTAGCCGCCACCTGGGGCAAGGAGAGCGACCACATCATCAGCTTTTGGGTCGGGGTGTAGCGGTAGAGCCACTGACAGAGTTGGGCAGCAGCGTACTTGCTGAGGCCCAGCCCCAGCAGGATACTCAACAGCAGCCAAAGGGAGCTAAGGGTCTGCAAAAAAGCGCGTAGATCAAGCAACAGCCCTATATCCACAAAGAAGACGGGGATGAACAAGATGCTGCCGACAAAGACGATCTTTTCTTTGACAGAGCCCTCCCGCAGCACATCGTTCACGGCCAGCCCCGCCAGAAAGGCGCCGATGATCTTCTCTACCCCAATCCACTGCGCCCCCAGAGCCGCCACAAACAGAGCCAGCAGCACAAACAAAAATTGGTTGCCCTCTTCGCTGCCGGTGACCCGAAAAAACCGCTGCCCCAGCCAGTCCACCCCAAACAGCACAGCAGCCGCATACAGCAGCAGGGATCCCAGCAGCCGCACCAAGCTCCAGAGGGAAAACTCGCCGCCGTGGATGCCGACACAGACCGCCAAGACCAGCAGCGCGGCAATGTCGGTGAAGATGGTGCCGCCGATGGTGACCAGCACCGCCTCGTTTTTCACCAGACCGTAGCGGCTGACGATGGGGTAGCCCAGGGGGGTGTGGGAGGCAAACAGGGATCCCAGCAGGATGGCCGCGTTCCAGCCAAAGCCAAACAGCCGCCCAATGGCGGTGCCCACGGTTAGGGGAATGGCAAAGGTCAACAAGCCAAAGGTGGCAGAGCGGTTGCGGGTCTGCCGAAATTGCTCCAGGTCGATCTCCAGCCCGGCCACAAACAGCAAATAGACCACGCCGATCTCCGAGAGCAACTGCACCGTCGGCAGCTCTGAAGTCAACAGGTTCAGTCCCTGAGGACCCAGGGCGATCCCCGCCACCAAAAGGCCCACCAACCCCGGCAGGCGCAGCCGCTCAAATAGCGGCGGCACCACCAGGATCACCCCCAGCAACAGAGCAAAGGAGAGGATGGGCTCCTCTTGCACAAGTGAGCGTATGGCCTCCATCGGCTAGGCCCCCGGCTGGACGTCTTCCTGATTATGGAGGCAATCTGCCCAAAGGGCCGCAAGGAGATCTGGCCAGCCCCAACCCACCCTCTCTTGCCTGGGGAAGTTCCCGCTGGCAATACCGACTTGTGCCAGCTCTGGATCCTGCAGCAGGGATTTCTTCCAGAACTCGGCAAGCCTTAGAGAAACTGGTGGCTTTCCGGCTGCAACACCACCTCGTTGGGCACGGCATTGGCAGGCATCGTCAGGACAAAGCGAATCGCCTCGGCAGCCGTGGCAGGGCTGAGCATTTTGTCCCGCTGCACCTTGAGGCTGATGGGATCCCAGAAGGGGGAGTCGATGCCGCCAAAGTAAAACAGAGTAAAGCGTACCCCAAAGCGCTTCAGCTCGTCAGCCATGCACTTGGTAAAACCGACCACGCCAAACTTGGCAGCACAGTAGGCAGAGGCCATGGCCATGGGGTGGCGGCCCAGAATGCCGGGGAAGTTGAGGATGTGGCCGGATTTTTGCTCCCGCATGGCGTTGGCCGCCAGTTGGCTGGTGTAGAAGCTGCCCTTGAGGTTGACCGCCAGCATCCGCTCCAGCTCAACAGGGGTAATGTGCTGGGCAGGCTTGAGGATCCCGGCTCCGGCCAAGTTGATCACCACGTCGATCCGCCCGTGCCTTTGGAGGGTCTGGTTGACCAGGGCCTCCGCCTGAGCGTAATCCGTCACATCGGCAGGGATCCCCAGCCCGGAGGCAGCCCCCAGGGACATCGCTTTCTCCGCCAGCGTGCGCAAGGGATCCTCTCGCCGCGCCGCCAGCACCAGATGGGCTCCGGCCTGGGCCAGGAGAGGCACAAGGGCGCTGCCAATGCCCCCTGTGGCCCCTGTAATGAGAACAACCGCCTGGGACAATGAGGAAGACACGTTACGTTTTTTAAACTCTTCCTCTCATCATACCCAGGGAGTGGCCTTGAGGGACGATCCAGAGAGTTAAACGCGACGCAGCCGCAGTCGCTGCACCCATTCTTCCCCAAAGCGCAGCCAGTCTGCCATTTTTTCTGGACTCACCTGTTGGTCGTCCCGCCAAACAATAAGCTGCGGCCCGGATCCCTCAGCGCAACAAGGAGGATGCTGCTCCAAGAAGCTAAGAAACCTAGGATGGAAGCGCAGGCGAATCTTGGCCTCATCTTCTCCGCGCAAAAGGTAGCTGCGGGAAAACCGAGGGTGGCCCTCGAAGTTGATATCTTGCATGCCAAAGGCTTTGGCAATGTCATGAAACAGGGGAATATTCGGATGTAGCCGAAAATGAGGTAGCCGTAGATCTTTGCAATAGGCCCAGAAAACAGACTGGCAATGAGTGCCGCGACTCTTGCCCCAGACAATCCTGGGACTCTTGCCCCTGCCGCTGGGGTACCTATACTGATAGTCAAAGGCACCGATCTCAGTTCCATCGATTAGCCGCTTGGACATTGAGTTGTAGAAACGTCGATCGTAGCCTTGTTCAAATAGTTTAAAGCCTGCCTGAAGCAAGCGGGAGCGGATCCCTTCGGGTAGCTCTGCTGAAAACGACATGCCCAGGCTCCTGGCCACCTGCTCCAAAGCTTCCCGACGCTTCTTCTCTAGATAGTCAGCTAGATAGACGACAACAAGCGCCAGAAGGCCGATAAGAACGAGAACAGAACAAAAATAAAGCCATTCCATTGCAAACCCTCCCTCCAACCTTTAGACTTCGGCGCTCACGCCCAGAATACCAAAAAAAGGGATCCCTCCAGCAAGAAGGGATCCCGTTCAAAAGCCTTGGCCGAGAACTAATGGTTTAGATGAGAATCAGGCGTCGAAATAGAGCGCGAACTCGTAGGGGTGAGGCCGCAGGTTGATGGGGTTGATCTCGTTGTCAATTTTGTACTCGATGTAGGCCTCGATGAGATCTTCGGTAAAGACACCTCCCTCCAACAAGAAAGCGTGATCCTTCTGCAGGTTTTCCAGAGCATCCAGCAGGGATCCGGGCGTGGAGGGGATCTTGGCCAGCTCGTCTGGCTCTAGATCGTAGATGTCTTTGTCCAGGGGCTCGCCGGGGTGGATCTTGTTCTTGATCCCGTCCAAGCCGGCCATCAACATGGCCGAGAAGGCGATGTAGGGGTTGCAGGTGGCATCGGGGCAGCGAAACTCCAGCCGCTTGGCCTTGGGATTTTTGCCCGTGACCGGAATGCGAATGGAAGCCGAGCGGTTGCCCTGCGAGTAGGCCAGGTTTACCGGCGCCTCAAACCCGGGCACCAAGCGCTTGTAGGAGTTGGTGGTGGGATTGGTGAAGGCCAGGATGGCCGGGGCGTGCTTGAGCAGGCCGCCGATGTAGTAGAGAGCCGTTTCGCTGAGATCGGCATAGTTGCCCTCTTGGTAGAACAGGGGCTGACCGTCTTTCCAGAGGGACTGGTGCGTGTGCATGCCGCTGCCGTTGTCATTGAAGAGGGGCTTGGGCATGAACGTCACCGTCTTGCCGTGCTTGCGGGCCACGTTCCGGATCACGTACTTGTAAATCATCATGTAGTCGGCAGCCGTGATCAGATCGGCAAAGCGGTAGCCCAGCTCCCCTTGCCCGCCGGTAGCCACCTCGTGGTGGTGCTTCTCGATAGGCACCCCCAACTTGGCCATCGTCAGCAGCATCTCGGTGCGGAGGTCTTGATGAGCATCGGTAGGCGGGACGGGGAAATAACCTTCTTTGTAGCGCGGCTTGTAACCGAGGTTGCCGCCTTTTTCCTCCCGGCCTGAGTTCCAGCGGCCCTCAATCGAATCTACGAAGTAGTAGCCGGCATTTTGGGTTTGGTCAAACCGCACATCTTCAAAAATGAAAAACTCTGCCTCTGGGCCAAAGTAAGCCGTGTCGGCAATGCCGGTAGACTGCAGATAGGCAACCGCCCGCGCCGCCAGGCTCCGCGGACAACGGCTGTAGGGCTGGCCAGTGCGCGGCTCGATGATGTTGCAGATGAGGCTGAGGGTGGGCACTTGGAAAAAGGGGTCGATCCAGGCCGTCTTGGGATCCGGCACCATGTACATGTCCGACTCGTTGATCGCTTTCCAACCCCGAATGCTGGATCCGTCGAAAGGGATTCCCTCGCGGAAGGTTTCTTCAGTGATCATCGAGGGGTGGAAGGAGACATGCTGCCAGGTGCCGAAGATGTCCACAAACTTGAGATCCACCATCTGGACATCGTTGTCCTGGATCATCTGAAGCACATCTTGGGGCGTGGATGCCATTACTCTCTCCTGATTGGGTTGCGGTTGAGACTGGGGTAATCAAAGGTAGACGGGATCCCCACGCTTCGACTTGAATGGGCCAAAAGCGCTCACCCATCCTAGAAAGGCCGAACTCAGCATTTTGTAGTTTCTGATACGAAATTGCCCTGGCTTTGGCCTTCTGCTCCAGAGGTTGGCCATCGCGCCTCTCAGCCAGGCGTTTCTGCCCTGTTGTCCTCCAGACAGAGACAAAACCCTGTCCCCCTAGCTAGAGGAAAGCGAAAATGGGACTAACAAGCTCCAGCCTCGCCGAGGGTACCAGCTCGTGTTAGACTAAAACGTAGTCGTTATGAGTTTGGTTTAGTTTTCAGCAACAGCAAGGAGCGACATCGGATGACAGAGCAAAGTCGGGTTGAGAACGTGGTGATTATTGGTTCTGGCCCTGCTGGGTTTACGGCGGCCATTTATGCCGGGCGTGCCAACCTGAAGCCGGTTGTGTTTGAGGGGTTTCAGGTGGGCGGGATCCCGGGCGGGCAGTTGATGACCACCACCGAGGTGGAGAACTTTCCGGGTTTTCCCGAGGGCATCAGTGGCCCCCAACTGATGAAAAACATGCGTGCCCAGGCGCAGCGGTGGGGGGCAGAGCTTTACCCCGAGGACGTCACCTTTGTGGATCTGAGCCAGCGGCCTTTTGTGGTTCGCTCTGACGAACGGGAAGTGCGCACCCACAGCCTGATTATTGCCACCGGGGCCACGGCCAAGCGCCTGCACTTGCCCGGAGAGGAGATCTACTGGAACCGGGGCATGTCGGCCTGCGCCGTCTGCGATGGGGCCATGCCCATGTTTAGGGGGGTGGAGCTGGTGGTCATTGGCGGCGGCGATACCGCCTGTGAGGAGGCCACCTACCTGACCAAGTTTGGATCCCATATCCACATGCTGGTGCGCAGTGGCAAGATGCGGGCCAGCAAGGCCATGCAAGACCGGGTGCTCAACCACCCCAAGATTACCGTCCACTGGCACACGGAGGCGGTGGAGGTTCTGGGCGACGGCCTGCGCCTGACGGGGGTGAAGGTGCGCAACAACCAGACGGGCGAGATCCGGGAGATGGTAGTGGGCGGCCTGTTCTACGCCATCGGCCACAAGCCCAACACCGACTTGTTCAAAGGGCAACTGGAACTGGATGAAGTGGGCTACATTGTCACCCGCCCAGGATCTGTAGCCACCAGTGTAGAGGGCGTGTTTGCCGCCGGGGATGTGCAGGATCACGAGTTTCGCCAGGCCATCACCGCTGCCGGCACCGGCTGTATGGCGGCCATGCTGGCGGAGCGCTGGCTCTCCGAACACGGCCTGGCACAGGAGTATCACGTCGTCCCTCAAAGCCATCTTGAGCCCGCTTCTGCCTCTGCTGTCGAGGTAGAGCCGGAGGGAGACTCGGCTGTTGAGGAGGCCAGTTTTGAGCAGGAGGTGCAAGATGACCTCGACTTCAGCCAGACCTGCCACGAGGGGAGCTATGCCCTGCGGCGGCTCTACCACGAAAGCGATCGCCTGCTGATGGTCAAGTACACCGCCCCCACCTGTGCCCCTTGTCATGCCCTCAAGCTGATCTTGAACAAGGTCATCGAAGAGTTTGCCGACAAGCTGCATGTGGTGGAGATCGACATCGAGAAAGACCCGGAGATCGCCGAGGCAGGGGGGGTCACCTGCACGCCGACGGTGCAGTTTTTCAAAAACAAGGAGCTGGTGGCTCAGGTGGTGGGTGTCAAGCCCAAGTCCCACTACCGGGAGGTGATCCAGTCCAATTTGTCTGAGGCAAAATCAGCTTGAGGTAGTCCCCCTCACCCCCGGCCCCTCTCCCAGCCCCTCTCCCTGAGGGAGAGGGGAGCTAGGCGGCTAGTCGGCAAAGGCGCTGTAGTAGGCACCCTGCAGGGCGGCCAAAGAGACTGACAACAGGGGATCCCCTTCTGCCGTTGTCAACACCAACGGATCCGCAGGCCCGCCCACCTGTCCTAGAAGCTGCCACTGGCCGGGGAGCTGCGACTCTAAGTAGGCTTCCCAAGGAGAGCGCTGGGCCGGGTCCACAGAAACGAGGATGCGGCTGGATCCCTCGCCAAAGAGGGCCTGATCCCAGCGCAGAGATCCAGGAGCTAGGGAGACGCTGGCGCCGCGGCCCCCACTCAGGCAGGCTTCTGCCAAGGCCACCGCCAGCCCTCCCTCGCTGCAGTCGTGGGCGGAGCGCACCCACCCCTGGCGGATGCCGTGGCGGCAGGCCCCTTGCACGCGCTTTTCCAGCTCCAGATCCACGGGGGCAGGACGACCCGTGACCTTGTTGTAGATTGCCGCCAAATACTCGCTGCCGCCCAGGCTGGTGACGGCCTGGGATCCCAAGAGGTAGACGAGATCCCCTTCTTGCTGCCACCCCTGGCCACAGATGAATTTCAAGTCCGGAATGAGGCCCACCATGCCGATGACGGGGGTGGGGTAGATGGCCTGGGATCCCTTCTCGTTGTAGAGGGAGACGTTCCCCCCCGTAACCGGCGTGCCCAGGGCGCGGCAGGCCTCGGCAATCCCCCGACAGGCCAGGGCCAACTGCCAGTACACCACTGGGTTTTCCGGGCTGCCGAAGTTGAGGTTGTCGGTTATGGCTAGGGGATCCGCCCCCACGCAGGAGAGGTTGCGGGCGGCTTCGGCCACGGCGGCCTTGGCCCCCTCGTAGGGATCCAAATACACCCAGCGGCCATTGCCATCTAGGGTGGCGGCAATGGCTTTGCGGGCAGCCTGCAGAGGGGGCACCTCGCCCACGCCAAATTTTTGGGAGCGGATGCGGATGACTGCCGCATCTCCCTGTCCCGGCCAAAGGACGGTGTTGTTTTGCACCTGGTGGTCATACTGGCGGTAGATCCAGGCTTTGCTGGCCAGGGTGGGGCGGGCCAAAAGCTGCAGCAGCACCTCTTGCCAGGCCAGCGTTGCCTGACCTAGGTGAATCCCTTCGCGATCGCAGGGGGGTAGAGTGGCGGGATCCCATTGCCATGCCGCTTGCACATACTCCGGCGGCTCTGGCAACAGGGGGCGGACGTAAACAGGAGTATCCTCCGCCAAGGCCCGCGCCGGCACCCTCACCACGCAGGATCCCTGGTGCCAGATCTCCACCAGCGGCTCGGCAATGACTTCTCCGGCCACGCTGGCCTGCAGGCCCCAGCGATGGAAGATCTCCATTACCTCCGCCTCGCGGCCTTTTTGCACCACCAGCAGCATCCGCTCCTGGGACTCCGAGAGCAAGTATTCCCAAGCCGCCATGCCGCTTTCCCGCGCCGGCACGCGGTCGAGGTCAAAGCGGATCCCCACCCCTCCTTTGGCGGCCATCTCTGCGGTGGAGCAGGTGATCCCGGCTGCCCCCATGTCCTGGGCCGCCACCACCGCTCCCGTGGCAAAGGCCTCCAGGCAGGCCTCGATGAGACATTTGCCCAGAAAGGGATCCCCCACCTGCACCGCCGGCCGATCCTGCTGCGCGTCCTCCTTGAGCTCGGCGCTGGCAAAGCTGGCCCCGCGGATCCCGTCCCGGCCGGTGGTGGCGCCGACGTACAAGATCGGGTTGCCCACTCCCCGCGCTGCCGACTTCACCACCGCCGGCGTCTCCAGCAGGCCCAGGGCCATGACGTTGACCAGGGGGTTGCCGCTGTAGCAGGGATCCACCGCCACTTCCCCCCCCACCGTGGGCACCCCCACGCAGTTGCCGTAGTGGGCGATCCCCTCCACCACCCTGGCCATGAGGCGGCGGTTGCGGGGATCCGTGAGCGGCCCAAAGCGCAAAGAGTTCAACAGCGCAATGGGGCGGGCGCCCAGGGTAAAGATATCCCGCAGGATGCCCCCCACCCCGGTGGCCGCCCCCTGGAAGGGTTCCACGGCGGAAGGATGGTTGTGGGACTCGATCTTAAAGGCCAGCCAGTCCCCATCCCCCAGATCCACCACGCCGGCATTTTCCCCCGGCCCCACCACCACCCGCTCGCCCGTGGTGGGAAAGTGCTTTAGCAGAGGGCGGGAGTTCTTGTAGCAGCAGTGCTCCGACCACATCACCCCAAACATGGCCAGCTCGGTGGGGTTGGGATCCCGGCCCAGTTGCTGCTGGATCTGGCGGTATTCCTCTGGGGAAAGGCCGTGGGCTTTCAGGTCTGGCGGGGCAGAAGCGGAGGTCATAGCGTTCAAGGTTTACCTAATTCGCCAGGAAGGCCTGCCCTGTACCCCCCTATATCCCCCCGTACACGGGGGGACTGGGGGGCCGGTCAGGGTCGGGATGAATGGCGAAGACACTCATGAACAGATATCGTAATCTCATGTGCGAATTGCCTACCAGTACCGCTTGCGCCCTACTTCTAGCTAAGTCGCCCTAATGGGTGAGTGGCTGGAGTTGTTGCGTAAACAGTACAACTATTGCTTGGCGGAGCGCTTCCGCTGGTGGGAGCAAAATCGCTGCGGTATCCATGCTTGCTCCTTAACGGTCTGTCATCTGCCTGAGTTGAAGGAGCAGCCCGACTTGTACTCGCAGCAGCGGGACTTGCCCAATACCAAGGCTTTGTTTCCTGAATACCGAGAGATTTATTCCCAGGTGCTCCAAGACTGCATACGGCGGGTACAAAGGGCCTTTGATAGATGGATCAAAGGTGACTCCAACGGCAAGCGGGCAGGAAGGCCGAGATTTAAGGGTGTTGGGCGGTACCGCTCCTTTACCTTCCCCCAAATGAAGCAGGACTGCATTCGAGGGAAGTTTATCCATCTGCCCAAAATTGGGCCGGTTAAGCTGATCCAGCACCGTCCTTTGCCCGACGGTTTTACGATCAAGACTGCTACCGTTACAGCCTGTTAAGGGCTCAAGGGGTACAATAGCAGCACTTAGCAAACCAACTTCGGAAGGAGGATGGATTGATTAGTAGTAAAGAAGTCTTCACTATCTGCTCCATGCTATATTTCCCAATTCTGCAAAGCTGCCGAATAAAATGCTTCAA
>NZ_JANSHG010000026.1:0-19538 GCF_047461555.1 Synechococcus sp. WC101 | reverse complement strand
GTAGGAGAGGTCCTTTTCTAGGATCAGCAGCTTGGCCGGCAGGTGAGCCCGTTGAATTTGTACCCACTGGCCGGGGTTGACCGATTGGGCCAAGACGCCATCGCTCCAGAGGCGGGTCAGCCCTTCCGGATCGGCAAGGGGCCAGATCTCCACCGTAGCCGTGCCGCCGATGACGATGGGACGGCTGGACAAGCTGAGGGGACAGATGGGGGTGATGATGATGGCCTCAAAGCTGGGCTCCAGAATGGGGCCGTTGGCTGCCAGGGTGTAGGAGGTGGATCCCGTCGGTGTAGCCACCAGCACACCATCCCCGTGGTACTGATCCAAAATCTCGCCATTGACTTCGATTTCCAGGATGGCGGCGGGCAGGCGTTCCCGGTTGATGGGCTTGAGGCACATTTCGTTGAGGGCGTAGTACACGTCACTGACCGGGCGGCCCTGCCGCTTGCCCTCGCCAGGAATAGCCCCCTGCCCCAGTTGCACTTGCTCCCAAATCTGGGCCTGCAACATCATCCGGGCTTGCAGGACGAAGTCTCCGGCCTGGATGCGATCCCAGGGATCCTGGTGCAGCACCCGCTCTGACTGGGCCAAAAACCCCAGCCTGCCCCCCGACTGAATGGGCAAAATGGGGATCCCATGGGGGGCCAGGTGGCGGGCCGCCGCCAACACCGACCCATCTCCCCCCAGTACCACAGCTAGGTCGATGGGATCGGAAGTGGCCTCCAGGAAGACCGGGTAGGGGTTGTGGTGCAAGCCGGTGGGGGCTGTTAGCACCGTAACGCCGCGCCGGCGCAACTGCTCCGCACACAGTTGACAGGCGGCCTTGCTCTCCCGATCCCCCTCTTTGTAGGCAATCACCACCAAGCCCAAGTCCATAAGCCCTCGCGCAGGGATCCCTTCCGATCATCCCCCTTTGGGCTGAAGGTTGCCCAGAAGGCTGAATTTCCCCCAGCATTCCCTTGCGCTTTTTTCACATTTACTGGAGATCCTTAAAAAAATCTCTAAATAGTCATTCCAAATGGTAATAAAAAACGGCTTGTCGCAACGCTGTCGCGCACGCGCTGGCGGCGCAAAGCGCTATCCCTAACTCCCCTCTCCCTTTGGGAGAGGGGCTGGGGGTGAGGGGGGCTGGGAGAGGGGCTGGAGGTGGTCGCGCCGGCGGCGCGGAGCGCTTGGGCCTCCAGAGAGTCAAAGATTGGGATCCCTGAAGTTGGACTGAGCAATGGGCGGGTATGAATTCCAGCAATTGGTTTATCGTATGGACATCTTGGCCTGAGCTGCCTTTTCTTGCGCCTGCAAACCTATGTCTTTTGATCTCACCAATCGCATTTTGGGCGGTCGCTACCGGCTAATTCAAGAAATCGGTGGTGGCGGCATGGGATCCGTCTTTCGCGCCTTGGACTTACACAACAACCACCAAGAGGTGGCGGTCAAGATCCTGCACGCGCCCTTGCTGCTGAGCCGGGGCGACGCCCAGATCGATTTGCGCCGCCGCTTTGCCGAAGAGATCCGCATCAGCATCCTTCTGGGACAGCATCCCCGCATCGTCAAAGTTTTGGATCACGGCCAAGAGGGCGAGCAAGCCTACCTGGTGATGGAGTACCTCAAGGGGCAGGATCTGGGCAAGCTGATGCGGGAAAAAGGGGCTCTGCCACTTCGGCAAGTCATTCGGTTGGCCCTGCAGGCTTGTGAAGGGCTGCACTTTGCCCACACGTTCCGCGCCAAGGTAGATGGCCGCGAGATTCGGGGCGTGATTCACCGCGACATCAAGCCCAGCAACCTGTTTCTCGAGCAAGTCTTGCAAGAGGGCCAACTCACGTCTCAACTGAAAATCCTCGACTTCGGCGTGGCCAAGACCCTGGCGGATCACACCCTCAGCCTAGGCACCCACAAAGGGGGCGGATTTATCGGCACGGCCCGTTACGCCTCTCCTGAACAGATACGGGGCAAGTCTCTGGATGCCCGCTCGGATATCTACTCGTTTGGGGTGGTGCTCTACGAGATGCTGACGGGATCCATGCCCTTTCAATTGGAAACCAACTCGTTGCACAGTTGGATCCACGCCCATTGCTACGAAAGCCCCCTTGAGATCAACCCGGAGACAACTCCGCAGCCGATCCCGCCCGCCTTGGCAGCGGTGGTGATGGATTGCCTGAAGAAAAACCCGGACGAACGCCCGCAGACGATGCAGGAGCTGGGGGAGCGGCTGCTGCAGGCCTATGAGCTGACGGTGGCCACTCAACTCCCCAGCAGCCAGGCCAGTACCGTGATTCTTCCCACCGGCGGTGCCAAGGCTCAAAACGAGGCTCCACCCTCTTCCGATCCCAGACCGCCGATCAAAACCACCGGCAATACAGGATCGGCTTCTGGAGCCTTTGAAGACATCCGCGATGAAGATCTGGATCTTGTCGAAGATGAGCCCATCCCGCCTGCAGGTGCAGGGATCCCCTATTACATCGCCGAGCGGGAACCTCTCCCCTCAGATCCCTCGGCAGAAGCTGCGCCGGATCCCTCCCCCAAAGTTGAAGGCGAAACTGCCGAAACGCCCTCTACAGTCATCCAGGCCAGCAACACGCTTCCGGCTGCTCCCCCTCAGGATCCCCCCGTCCCACCACGAACGGATACTCCCCCTACCCGTCCCCTGCCGCAAGCCGCCCCCCCAACGGTTCTCCAGCCTTCCGGCAGCAGCCTAAAGTGGGTCTTGGCCGGGGGAGGCGCTGTGGCTTTGCTAGCCGCCTTTTTGCTCTGGCCGCGCCCAACCATCCGCGATACCCAGAAAGAGCCGGAGCCGATCCCTACTGCTGAAGTCACCCCAACCCCTACACTCAAGCCCGCCCCCACCCCAACGCCAACCCCGGCCCCCACTCCAACGCCAACACCGACACCCCCTCCCACTCCCGTGCCGACACCTACTCGAACTCCAGCACCGACGCCCACTCCTGCTCCACTGCCGACGCCTACACGAACCCCTGCACCGACACCCACTCCTGCTCCGGTGCCAACGCCTACTCGAACTCCGGCACCAACACCCCCTCCAACCCCAACACCCACTCCCACGCCAGTGCCAACACCAGCGCTTACCCCTATCCCTCGCTTTACCCCGCTCGTCCCCCGTACTCCTACCCCTACCCCCACCCCGATCCCGACGCCCACCTCGACGCCAGCCCCAGCAACACCAACGCCTGCGCCAGAGTTTGCTTTGAGCGGCCAGTGGCTCTACGAGGGAGGATCCTTTATCTGGCAGGGATCGCTGTGTAAGATCAATGTTGCAACTGGCATCCAGGAAACCGTTTCCATTCAGCAAAACGGCGATCAGATTACCATTTCCTCACCCAGCTTTTCTGAGCGCAGTGGCCAGCTCATCGGCAACCAACTTTCTGTTAGCGGTAGGATAGGGGGTAGCGGTACCCCAACCATCACGTGGAGCGGCACCGTCAGCGCCGACGGGCGCTCCATTCGCGGCACGGCCACCTGTGGCAGCGCCAGCTTTGCCATTAGGCTTACCCGCCAGAGCTAAATACCCACACCGCCTCGGTCACCGCCACCGCCGTTTTCCCTGTCGTCAGGCTTCTGCTGGATGGGAGGGGGAGGAGGAGGCGCGGCAGAGGTTTCCCTCACCACCTCGAGGGTATAGGGACCTCGGCCTGGGCTACCCGGAGCAACGCTGCGGGAGTTCTGGGCCCAGTAGCTTTGCACCAGCACTAGGTAACAGCGGTCTTGCCGTACTGGGATCGTCAGCTCAGAGGTGGTGAAATCACCAGGCTTTGCGTCATCGTTGATGAAGAAGAATTCCGGATCAGTCTCCCTGTTGACATCAAGACCAAGGATGACCAGCAGAGGGTCGAAGACTGGACTAGTTAGGCGGATAGTAACTCCTGTAACATTGGCTGCAGAAGGAAAGTAAAGGAATCCATCGACATAAAAGGTAAACGTGCCAGGGGGAGGTGGGACTTCCCGGGCATTTATGACATTGTCCCTCTCATCGAAGTAGATCTCCAAGTCGCTATTTGGCCCCAAGGTTCCACTGCGCCTTGCTCCTGGGCGCAAGCTCTTGGCCTCGAAAATCGCTGGAAAGGCTTGCGCGCAAACATTGACTGGAGGTGGCACCGTCCCTCCAGCTCCCCCACAGCCTGCCAGGAGGACAGCCGAGGCTAGGAAGCCCCAAAAAAGCTTCAGAGGGGATCCCCAAACCTTTGACGTTGGCGCTGCCATAGATACCTCTTGCAGGATCATTAGCTTCTCCAGATTAGACTACAGCCATTTCGGCAAGCTGCAGCGAACGGATTTGGTCATCCAGCAATCCCTCCCCCTGATCCTTTGAGCAGCGACATCCAGCAGGAGCGGCTCCGTTTTAGCCTAGTGCCTCCTAGGCCCATGTCGGGTAGAGTTGGCGGTAGCTATCGACGCCGTAGTGGTTAACCTATGAACAGCCCGCTGAGTAAGAATCGGGATCCCAATCTCCTGCCTTCACAACGCCCTGAGCGAGGCAGCCCAGGCTGGAGCCTTCCCCTTGGAGGTTGGGAACTCGCCTTGTTGTGCGGATCGCTGCTATTGGGAGCTTGGGGTGGCCACCTCTTGACTTGGGCCCAGGAAGCGGAACAAAAGCCAGAGCCAGAAGTCTCACCACCGGTGAGAGATATCGATCCGGCAGTGCAGATCCGAGTTCGGAACGAGCTGGTTAAGCTCTGCGGAGAAAATCGATGCGAAAGCTATCGCTTTCCAGTGCGGGTTTTGGTCAGGCCTGAAGATACTCTGGAAACTCTGCTGGAGCGGCTGGATGCGGAGATGCTGCGGGAGGTGGACCGGGTGTTTCAAACTCGGCCTGACTTGAACCGTGTGATTGTCGATGGCTATGTCTTTGTGGGCACTCCCTCTTTCGCCAGTCGGGAAGTGCTGCTGCAAACCCTGTTTGTGCCCCGTCACCGCTGGGCGGTGGGCCGCTTTGGGCCGGAGCAGGACGGAATCTTCTATGCCGAGCTGCTGGAACAGGTAACGCCCTTTTTAACTCAGCCGCCAACCCCGACCCCTCCGCCTGAGGCTGTGCCTGAAGAGCCTGTACCTCCTCTGCCTCCCACGCCAGCTCCTATAGAGACACCAACGCCTGCGCCTCCTATGGAGACCCCAACGCCTACACCTCAAGCAACGCCAGAAGCTCCACCCCCACCAGGGGGTGTAATCGAGCGGCAACCCATCCAGCCTTGACCTGCACCTCTGGGGTTGAGACCTAAGCAGGTGGTGATTTAGGCTTCAAAGTTAGGGGCTCCCTCCCCCTTAGGTTGCTTGACTGGTGTGCACAGCATGGCAGGACACAGCAAATGGGCCAACATTAAGCGGCAAAAAGCCCGTGTAGATGCCAAAAAGGGCAGCCTATTTACCAAACTTTCCCGGGCCATCATCGTGGCAGCGCGCAACGGCCTGCCCGATCCTGACGCCAACTTTCGGCTGCGCTCGGCCGTGGAGAAAGCCAAAGCGGCAGGCATGCCTGCTGAGACCATCGAGCGGGCCATCGCCAAGGGATCGGGCAACTGGACCGACGACAGCCCCCTGGAGGAAATTCGCTACGAAGGCTACGGCCCTGGGGGGGTAGCTGTCTTGATCGAGGCGATGACCGACAACCGCAACCGCACGGCTGCCGAGGTGCGGGAGGCCTTCAGCAAAGTCGGCGGCAACCTAGGGGAAAGTGGCTGCGTGAGCTGGCTGTTCCGGCAAAAAGGGGTGATTAGCCTAGAGGGGGTGACAGATCCCGAAGCTTTGCTGCTAGCGGTAGCCGAAGCAGGCGGGGAGGATCTCAAGGTAGAGGGAACCGACGCAGAAGTCTACTGCGATTACACCCTGCTGGAGCAGGTGGCCACCTACCTCAAAAAAGAAGGCTACCAGGTGCAAGAGGCGGCCATCCGCTGGATCCCCTCTACGGAGGTGCATGTGGAGGACCCCGAGACAGCCAAGCTGGTACTGACCCTCATGGAGCGGCTGGACAACTTGGATGATGTGCAAAATGTCTACGCCAACTTTGAGATCGACGAGGCATTGATGGAGAGCCTGGCCTAAAGGTTCTAGCGCAGCTTGACGGCGGTGCCGGCGGCGGTAACGAGGATCATTGTCGTGCTCATGTTGGTATGAATGCTAACGCCTAGGATGCCATTTGCTCCCAAACGTTTGGCTCGCTGCTCCAACTCTTCCAAAACCTTTTTCTGGGCATTCTCGAGAACTTCTTCATAGGTTCTTGTGCGTCCCCCGATGATGTTGCGGAGGGTAGCAAGGAAGTCCCGTAGAACATTGGTGCCATAAACTACCTCGGCGGTAACAATGCCCAAGTAACGCTCAACCTCTCTACCTTGGGGCACGTCTGTAGTGGTCAGCAGCATGGCTTGTTTCCGCGTCACCCCCTCACAAGCTAGCCAATCCTCTCCAAGGTGTAAAGCTCTCCAACCAAGTGGTGGGAGCTAGAATGAGCTACCTCTAGGGCACCGTTTTTCAGCTAGCCGATGACAGCCCTAGTTCGCGTAGTGGGGAGCTTGAATCTGGACTTGGTGGTGCAGGTACCACGCCATCCTGGGCCTGGGGAAACGGTGCTGGGATCCGACTACGCCACCTACCCTGGCGGCAAGGGGGCCAACCAAGCGGTGGCAGCGGCACGGGCGGGAGCCCAGGTGGAGATGTGGGGGGCAGTGGGATCTGACAGCTTTGGCCGCCTGCTGAAAGAGAACCTGGAGCAGAACGGCGTCGATACCCACCACCTGCGGGAGCTGGAAGGGCCCAGCGGCATCGCTCTGATCACTGTGGATCCAGCAGGGCAAAACCGGATTGTGGTCAGCCCCGGCGCTAACGGTCGCTACACCCCCGCCCAGCTGCCTCCTTGGACGCCGGCAGCGATGGTTCTGCTGCAACTGGAAATCCCCCTGGCCACGGTGCAGGCGGTGGCAGAGCAAGCCTTTGCCCAAGGGATCCCCGTCCTGCTCAATCCAGCCCCTGTGGTGCCTCTGCCGGGATCCCTGTTGCGCCAGGTGCGCTACTTGGTGCTCAACGAAAGCGAAGCCGCTGCTCTTGCCCAGTTGCCGGTGGAGACACCCGCGCAAGCCGAAAAAGTGGCCCAAGCCTTGCAACGGCAGGGGATCCCGACGGTGATCGTCACGTTGGGGGAAGCAGGCTTGGTCTGGGCCGACGGCGGAGAAAGCGGCTACCTGCCGGCCCACCCTGTGGCGGTAGTGGATACCACCGCTGCCGGCGACAGCTTCTGCGGCGCTTTGGCCGCCTGCCTAGCTACTGGCAAACCCCTGAGGGCAGCTCTACGGTTTGCCAATGCCGCTGCGGCTTTGTGCGTAACCCGCCCTGGGGCTCAGCCTAGTTTGCCGCGCCGCGCTGAGATCGAGGCGTTTCTGGCCGCTGCAGGCCCTCATCCTTAAGCACAGCTTCCTGCGCTACACGGAAAAGGCCTCTTGGCGGTGCTGCCGCAGCCGCTCCAGGCTAAGAGGGCCCTCAAGGTGTTGCCAGGGAAGGGGATCCGCCGGATCCCAGTTGCTGTGGACGTAGTAGTCCAAGGGCGGAAGCTTTCCTTTGAGCTCTTTGAAGGCGCGCCGGTAGCCGCCCAGGGAGTCGCCAAACTCCCGCGCCAACTGCAAAACCTGCGCTACTCGTCGATCTCCTCTTGAAATCAGAGCCTGAATGACCGACCAACTGTAGCTTTCCGGGCGGAACTCAATCCCCAACGGACGCAGGTGTTTTTGGTACCACTGCAGCTTTCTCTCCGCTTGGGGATCCACTCCCTGCCACTGAAAGGGGGTGTGGGCTTTGGGCACAAAGGTGCTACAGCCCAAGGTCAAGCGCAGGCGGGGAGCCACCTTTTTGAGCTCCTTGAAGAGGGCAACTGTGGCCTCCAGATCAGCCTGGGTCTCTGCTGGGATCCCCACCATGCCGTAGAACTTGATCCCCTTCAGGCCGCCGGCCTGGGCGTGGGCAGCCGCCGCCAGGATCTCTTCGTTGGCCAGCTTTTTGTTGATGACCCGGCGCAGCCGCTCCGAGCCGCTTTCGATGGCCACGGTAATGGACTGGCTGCCGCGGCGGGAAAGCACTTGCGCCAAGCGAGGCGTAACCGTGCCCGTGCGCACCGAGGCCAGGCTAAGGCGCACCTGCTCAAAGCGATCCTGCGCCAGGTACTCCAGCAATTCCTCAAACTGGGGGTGCTGGGTTACCGAAGCCCCCAAAAGGCCAATCCGCTGGGTAACCTGCAGCCCCCGCTCCACCGCCGGGATCAGATGTCCCTCCACATCCGCTGCCCGAAAAGGCAATGTTAGATAGCTGGCCAGGCAAAAGCGGCACATCTCCGGACAACTGCGCACCACCTCCACCATGTAAATGCTCTCCCAGGCCGCCTTGGGGGTAACCACGGTGGACACCGAGAGGGTGTTGCCGCGGAAGGTGTGCTTGCGGATGGAGCTGGGGATCCCGTCCAGCTTGGGGATCACCTTCTCCACTGGGCCGTCGGGCCCGCGGTAGCGCACCTCGTAGAGGCTGGGCACGTAGATCCCCGGCACCTGGGCCAGCGCCTGCAGCTTTTCCGCTCGGGATCCCCGCCTTACCTGGCGGTAGGCTTGGATCATCTGCTCCACCAGCCCCTCCCCGTCCCCCAGCAGGATCAAGTCAAAGAACGCAGCAAAGGGCTCAGGGTTGGCCGTCAACACCGGGCCGCCGCCGAAAACCAGGGGGTGCGCTTCTTCCCGCGCCTCGGCCTGGAGGGGGATCCTCTGTCGTTCCAGCAGATCCAGGATGTGGACGTAGTCCAGCTCCCAGGAGAGGGAAAAGCCCAGCAGCTCAGGATCCCGCGGCAGCGGCTCGGCCAGGTCGGTAAACAGGCGGGCGACCGACACATCACGGCGGCTGGCCAGCAGGCTCCAGATGACCTGGTAGCCGAGGCTGGTGATCCCCACCGAGTAGGTGTTGGGGAAAGCGTAGATCAGCCGCACCGCGTCGGGCTCGGGCGTGGCCGGGGTGAAGAGAAGCTGCTCGAGGGCAAAGTCTGAGGTGGCCAAGATCCCAGCGGCAACAAGAGCCTACTTTCCCAGCTTAATCGGGGTTTTGCCAGCCCGCCCCCAGGGCCAGGAAGGACGGCAAGATCGTCCAGAATAAGAGGGATCCCGACCTGCACCTGCCGATGACCTCTCCGCTCAACCAACGCATCCGCCGCTTCTACGATGCTTCCTCTGGCCTTTGGGAGCAGGTGTGGGGAGAGCACATGCACCACGGCTACTACGAGCCGGGCCAGACCGGCAAGGATCGCCGCCAAGCCCAGATCGATCTCATCGACCGAGTCATTCAATGGGGCCAGATCGGGGATCCCAAGCCCCCCCGGCACATCCTCGATCTCGGCTGTGGCATTGGGGGGAGCAGCCTGGAGCTGGCGCGGCGCTTTGGCGCCGAGGTAACAGGCATTACCCTCAGCCCTGTCCAGGCCCAGCGGGCCGAGGAGCGCGCTCAAGCAGCCGGCCTGAGCAACAGGGTGCGCTTTTGGGTGGCCGATGCCCTGGACATGCCCTTTGCCGACAACACCTTCGATCTGGTCTGGGCTCTGGAAAGCGGCGAGCACATGCCGGATAAGCGGCGGTTTCTGGCCGAGTGCTGGCGGGTCTTGCAACCGGGCGGGCAGATGATGGTGGTTACCTGGTGCCACCGCGAGGGATCCCTGAGCCGCCAGGATGAGCGCCTTTTGCAGCAGATCTACGACGTGTACTGCCTGCCCTATGTCATCAGCTTGTCGGAGTATGAAGCGCTGGCCCACCAGGTGGGGTTCGAGCGGTTGCGCACCGCCGACTGGTCGGAGCGGGTGGCCCCCTTTTGGGACGAGGTGATCGCCTCGGCTCGCGATTGGCGGTGGATCCCGGCTTTGCTGCGCAGCGGCTGGGTCACCGTCCGTGGGGCGCTGGGGCTGGGCCTGATGCGGCGGGCCTATGCCAGCGGCTTGCTGCGCTTCGGCCTGCTGAGCGGCTTCAAGCCTGCAAGTTAGGGATCCCATACCCCCCTCTCCCTTGGGAGAGGGGCTGGGGGTGAGGGTAGCGGCGCTGGCCAAATACCAGGGAAAGTAGCTCAGAAGTCCGGCTGGGGCGGCGTTGCGCCGGCAAGTTCTAGGTACTTTTGCTTCACCGCCTGAATATCCTGCCACATCAGCCACTTGGGGCTGCCGGGGGTGCGGTCGGGGTTGCGCAGCAAATAGGCCGGGTGGAAAATCGGCATACACCAGCGCCCCTGCCACTGGATCCACTCGCCGCGGATCTTGGTGATGCCGCGCTTATCCCCCAAAAGAGAGCGCACCGAAGTGGCCCCCGTCAACAGAATGATCCAGGGATCCACCAGGCGAATCTGCTCCAGCAGATAGGGCCGACAGGCGTCCATCTCCTCCTGGGTGGGCACGCGGTTGTGGGGAGGGCGGCATTTGACCACGTTACAGATGTAGGTATCCTGCTCCGGATCTAGGCCCACCGAGGCCAGGATCTTGTCGAGCAACTGGCCCGACTTGCCCACAAAGGGCAGCCCCTGCAGATCCTCGTTTTCCCCCGGCCCTTCTCCGACGATCACGATCTTGGCCTTGGGGTTGCCGCGGTGCACCACCACGTGGGTACGGTTGGCCGCCAATTCACAGCGCTGGCAGACCCGGCAGTGCTGCTCCAGTTGTTCTAGTTCTCGATAGGTACCGGGGGGAATGGGCACCTGGGCCGAGAGCGGGATCTGATCCCATTGGGGAAGCGTCTCCGCAGCGGGGGCAGGTGGCTCTAGGGGATCGTCAAATAAGCTGGGCTGAAGCTCCGAGGATCTTTTCTTGGCAGCCATTGCAAGGTGAGGGATCCTTGTGCAGCGATCTTCGGCTGCTCCTCTGCCCTTGTCAAGCTTGGAGTCTCTTTCCCCAAAAGGGCAGCCTTTACGTCTTGTTAAACTGAGGGAACAAAAGGTGGCGGCATCTCAGCCTGCCCTTTCCCTCTTTTGAGTGCTCTCGGCCTCCTATGCTGCTTTTGTCCAAAGAACTGCCCAACCTCGACTATCGTCCCACCCTGCAGCGCTTCGACGAAGACTGGCGGGATCCCCTTGCAACTCTCTTAGGCTGGGGGCGGGCTGCTGGCGCCGACCTGGTGGAGATCTTCCTGGAGCGGGTTAACTCCATCAGCTGCCTGGCCGAAGACGACGCCATCACCAGCATCACCCCTCGGCTTGCCACTGGCGCCGGCGTGCGGGTGTTCCGCGGCCTGGCCGACTGCTACGTCAGCACCAACGATCTCTCCTTTGCCGGCCTCAAAGCCGCCCTGGAAAAAGGCCTGCTCTTGATGGGCCTTACCCCCCCAGGCCCTGCCGCCTTGGTCTCCCCTGTCAACTTGGGGATCTTGCAGGACTACGCCGAGCGCCGCCGCAAAGACGGCTGGCTCAAAGAATGCAGCTCCCTTGCCGAGATGGGGGAGATCTTGGGGCGGGCCAACGCAGAGCTCAAGCGGCAAGCTCACCACATCCAGTCCCGCCGCACCAACTACTTCCGCGACTGGCAGGAGATCCTGGTAGCCTGCAGCGACGGCACCTTTGTGCGCGACATCCGCCTTACCCAGTCGGTCAGCTCTACCCTGCTCTGTGCCGACGGGGATCATCGCGCTTCCGTTAGCCAGCGCGCGGGGGGCACCGGGGATCCCGACTTTTTGCGCCGCTGGGATCTTGTGGCCCACAGCCAGGAGCTGGCAGAGGCTGCCGGCCAGATGCTCTATGCCGACTACGTGGAATCGGGCACCTACCCCATTGTGATGTCCAACGCCTTTGGCGGCGTCATCTTCCACGAGGCCTGTGGGCATCTCTTGGAAACCACCCAAATTGAGCGCAAAACCACCCCCTTTGCCGACAAAAAAGGCCAGAAGATTGCCCACAAAAACCTCACCGCCTGGGACGAGGGGCTTTCCGAGGGGGCCTTTGGCAGCTTGGATGTGGACGACGAGGGCATGCCCGTCCAGCGCACTTTGCTCATTGAAAAGGGCATTTTGAAGAACTTCCTGGCCGACCGGGCCGGCTCGATGCGCACCGGCCATCCCCGCACCGGCAGCGGTCGCCGGCAAAACTACACCTTTGCCGCCGCCAGCCGCATGCGCAACACCTACATCGCCCCCGGCGACGCCGAACTGGACGACCTGTTTGCCTCTATCGACAAAGGCATCTACTGCAAGCGCATGGGGGGCGGCAGCGTCGGCCCCACCGGCCAATTTAACTTTGCCGTGGAAGAAGCCTATCTCATCCAAAACGGCAAGATCACCAAGCCCCTCAAGGGAGCCACTTTAATCGGGGAAGCCAAGGATATCCTGACCAAGATCTCCATGTGCTCCAAGGATCTCCGCCTGGCCCCTGGCTTCTGTGGTTCTGTCAGCGGCAGCATCTACGTCACCGTCGGCCAGCCCCACATCAAGGTGGACGCCATCACCGTGGGCGGGCGCTAGGCCCAGGGATCCCCCATGGCTTACGACAACGTCTGCAAGTACCTGGCAGAGCGCTTCCCGGAGCAGTTTGCCCGTTGGCTAGTGGGAGAAGTGGCTGAGCCGGTGCAAATGTTGCCCACAGAACTTTCGGAGGAACCTGTTCGAGCAGATTCTGTTATTTTGCTGGGGCTGCAGCAGGGCATTTTGCACCTGGAATTTCAAACAGATCCAGATCCTGAAATCCCCTTTCGCATGGCCGACTATCGGCTGCGCCTTTACCGGAAATATCCACAGCTACCTGTGCATCAGGTGGTGATTTATCTGCGCAAAACGACCTCGGAGCGAGTTTTCCAAACTTCCTTTCGCCTAGAACGGCTGAGCCACGAGTTTGAGGTCATTCGCCTGTGGGAATGCAACTTGCCAACCAACGTCGATTGGCCAGCCCTGCTGCCTTTTCGGGTCTTAAGCCAGGTGGAGGATCCTGTAGAAACCTTACGAGAAGTCGTTGCCGAGCTGGAGCGCTTGCCAGACTCCAGCAAGCAGCGAGAACTGGCAGCAGCAACAGCCGTTTTGGCGGGACTAGCATTGGATCGGGGTTTGATTCGGCAAATCATGAGGTCTTTGGATATGAGGGAATCGGTGATCTACCAGGAGTGGCGCTCGGAAGCTTTGCGGGAGGGGCTGGAAGCAGGGCGCAAAGAAGGTCTGCAACTGGGCCTGCAGCAAGGGCTGCAACAGGGATTGCAACAGGGATTGCAACAGGGACTGCAACAGGGACTGCAGCATGGAGAAGCAACGCTGGTTTTGCGGCTTTTGCGGCGGAAGCTGGGATCCCTTGACCCGGCCCTGGAAAACAGGATTTGGGCCTTGCCCCCGTCGCAACTGGAGGCGCTGGGGGAAGCGCTGCTGGATTTCAACAGCGTGGAGGACTTGACCGCCTGGCTGGCCCGTCGGTAGAGAAGGAATGACATGCTGCAAGTTGAACTCTTGGCCGAACAGGCGCAAAGGTGCGCCAAACACCTGGGGATCCCCCAGTTTGATCTCTACGGAGCCGCAGTGGATGAGACCAGCGTGCAGGTGGAGCAGGGGGAGCCCCGTCAGGTAAAAGCTTCTCACCGCTGCAGTGTGACGGTGCGGGCCTGGAACGACCAGGGCCAGGTAGGGGTGACCTCCACCACCGATGTGGACGAAGCAGGGCTGGAACTAGCTCTGCAGACGGCCTTTGAGGCCAGCCACTTCGGCGTGCGGGAACACGCGCCCCAATTCAGTCCAGAAGCGAAGCTGCCCATTCTCCAGCCCTGTAATGACAAAAGGCCCCTGGCGCTGGCCAGCGAGCTCCTAGATCAGCTGGTGGCTGCCGAGAAGGCTTTGCTGGGATCCCATCCCGCCATCCAGGGGGTGCCCTACAACGGCCTGGCCCAGCGACAGATCGACCGCTTTTACCTCAACAGCGACCAAGCTCTGCGCCAGGAGGGCCACACTCTGGCCTCGGTCTTTCTCTACGGCAAAGCAGAACAAGAAGGCCGCAAGCCCCGCAGCGCCGGCGCCATGCGGGTGGCCCGCAGCCTAGAGGAGCTGGATATCCAGGGGTGCGTAAAAGAAGCCGCCGAGAAGCTCATCAGCCACCTGGAGTACGCGCAGATCCCTTCGGGGAAATATACGGTGGTTTTTTCTGGGGAAGCTTTTTTAAGCCTGTTGGGGGCTTTCTCCAATCTCTTCAACGCCCAGAACATCTTGGACAACCAAAGCCTGTCCACCCCCGACTCGCTGGGCCAGCAGATTGCCTCGCCGCTGCTTTCGGTGTGTGACGATGCCTTGCACCCGACTAACGTAAGCGCGATTAGCTTTGACGGCGAAGGCACCCCCACCCGCCGCGTTTCCCTGATTACCAACGGAGTTCTGACCCACTTTTTGCACAGCGCTGGCACCGCCAAACGCCTGGGGGCCCAGCCCACGGGGCACGCCAATATCGGCGCCAAGGTGACGGTGGCAGCCCACTACTACCACGTCTTTGCCGGGGCTCCGCCAGAGAGCACCTACGACCTGGCCACGGCTGAGAATGTGGTCTGGATTGACGAGCTGCAGGCTCTCCATGCCGGAGTCAAGCCTCTGCAGGGATCCTTTTCCCTGCCCTTCCAGGGCTGGTGGGTGCGCCAGGGGGAGCGCATCAGCATCGAGGCGGCGACAGTAGCGGGGGATTTTCTAGCACTCTTGCAGTCCATTTTCTACGTCGAGCCGGAGCCACAAATCACTCCTAGTGGTCTGTGTCCCCGCATTTGGGTAGCCGATCTTTCCATCACCGGCCAATAGCCCCATGAAACTCACCCGCATCGACCTCAACAGTTGGCTAGTCCATACCCAGACCCAGACTTTCCTGCTGGATCCGTGGCTGGTGGATCCCTTGGTGTTCTTTGGCCTGCCCTGGTTCATCCGCCTGCAGCACCGCCAGATGCCGCCGTTCACGCCGGAAACCCTGCCCAAAATCGACGGTATCCTCCTCAGCCAAGGCCAACCCGACCACTGCCACCCCCCCACCCTGCAGCGGCTGGACAAGCAGATCCCGGTTTTCGCTTCTCCAACAGCCGCCAGGGTGGCGCGGAGCCTTGGCTTTATGAGGGTGCAGGCCCTGGATCCCTGGCAGTCCGTGCAGTGGGGAGATCTAGGCATCACAGCGGTTCCTGGCGCCCCCCTGGGGCCGGTGCGGGAACTGGGCTTTTTGCTGGAGGAGCTGCCGACCCAGACGCGGCTTTACTACGAGCCCCACCTTTCCCAACCGGATGTCCGCCCGCGGCTGCAGCAGGAGTTCACCCCCATCCACACCCTGCTGATCCCGGTGGTAGGGCAGATCTTTCCCTTCTTGGGCGAGGTGATCATGGGGCCGCAGCGGGCCCTGCAGGTGGTGGCCGCCCTGCGCCCGCAGCAGGTGATTCCCACCGCTATGGGAGAGGTGGACTACCACGGCTGGTTTGCCGCCCAGATCCGCCCCCTGGGGAGCCTAGAGGAGTTCCGGGAAAAGCTGGGATCCCTGAACGCTGCCACCGGCCAATCCATCCAATTGTGCTGCCCTGCCCCGGGGGAGACGGTATCCCTTCCCGCTGAGGTTAAGACGTGAGCCCTCCTTCTCAGGCCGCCCCCGATCTCGTGGCCATCCTGCGGGCCGATTACGCCCGCTTTCCTTGCGATCAAACCTACTCCATCTACGATCCCCAAGTTTATTTTCGGGATCCCCTCAACGAGTTTCGCGGCCTGGATCGCTATCGGGCCATGGTCGAAAGCCTGGGACGCTGGCTGCAGGATATCCACCTCGAGCTGCACGACATCCACCAGAGCGGCAACCACATCCGCAGCGAGTGGACGCTGAGGGGATCCCTGGCTTTTTTGCCCTGGCGTCCCCGCCTGTGCGTCCCCGGCTGGACAGAAATCCAGATCAACGAAGCAGGGTTGATCGGATCCCACATCGACCACTGGCGCTGCTCCCGCTGGGAGGTGATGCTGCAGATTTTGGGAGTCGGGGCTGCCAAATGAGCTGACTGCCGGTCCACACCTCTGCTAGGATTACAAAGCTGACTTTTTAGGCTCGCTAAAAAGTCGTTTTCTCTCCTCTGGAGAGATGGCCGAGTGGTCGAAGGCGCAGCACTGGAAATGCTGTGTGGGGCAACTCACCGTGGGTTCGAATCCCACTCTCTCCGTCATCGAGGCCCGCCTCAGGTAGAAGCTGCAGGAGACCCCCTATATCCCTCCACCCCCCAGTCCCCTCGTGTGGCAGGATATGGCCAGTTGCTGAAACCTGAAGAAATTATGGCTTTGCAACTCACCAGCTCCGCTTTTTCCCACTCAGAATCCATCCCCTCCCGCTACACCTGTGATGGGGAAGATCTCTCTCCACCCCTAGCCTGGTCGGGGGCACCTTCGGAAACCCAGAGCTTTGCCCTAATCATGGATGACCCAGACGCGCCCAGGGGCACCTTTGTCCACTGGGTGGTCTACAACTTGCCCACCAGCGTTAGCAGCCTGCCAGAAGGGATCCGCGGCGATGCCGATTTGCCCCAGGGGGCTGTGCATGGGCAAAACAGTTGGGGGCGTAACGACTACGGTGGCCCTTGCCCTCCCAGCGGCACCCACCGCTACTTCTTCACCCTCTACGCCCTGGATCGGCAACTGTCTTTGGCTGCAGGGGCGACGAAGGAAGCCCTGCTGCAGGCTATGGAAGGCCACCTCCTTGCCCAGGCCCAACTGATGGGCACCTATCAAAGAAAAAGGTAGGGGATCCGCGGTTAAAGCCCCGGCTTGCCGCCGCGCCTAAGCCAGACAAGGGTTTGGCAGCTCCCTTCTGCCGACGAGTCCTAGGGGCAAGGGGATCCCCTTCGCTGGGAAGGGAGAACCTCAAGCAAGGGGCGCCCCCAGTCGGGAGCTGGGCCTTGCCGAAAGCAAATCCAACATCTCCGCTCTCCAAAAAATTTGCCCCGCCGCCGTTTTTCTACCCAGGACAGGGATCCCCAGGTGGGCCTGCAACTGCCAGATCAAAGCGGGTTCTTCTTCTGGGGAGGAGGCCGACTCAGATTCCAGCAACACCCATCCCAGGCAGTGGGCCTTGGCTTGGTGAAGCAAGGCTGCAAAAGCGGCTCCCTGGCTGAGAGCAGCCTCTTGGGGCAGCGTCAAGAGCACGTCAAACCCCCAGGCATGGGCTAGGTCAGCCCAGGTTTGGCCGGGCCCTATCGGATCGGCCAGGCTGCCAGGCACCACCAGCAGCGGGGCCTTCTCTCCCTTCCAGGCAGCAATCTGCTGCCAGAGGGTTCTAAGCTGGGCTTCGGAAGGGCTGGGATCCACTTCGAGCAGGCCCCAAGGGCGTTGCACCGCCTGCTGCCAGGAGTCTGCCACTCCTGGTGCTGCCTGAGTTCCAGGCCAGGTGTCTGCTACCATCACTCTCATGGTTCCCCCGTCTCGGCTTCCCAGAGGCTCAGAAACTCGGGTTGCACCTCAAAGCCAAACACCAAGGCCATGTCCCGCAGCATCGAGACAGATCCCAGTTTCTGCTGCTTAAACCAGCGCATCAGCACAAAAATCTTCTGGTAGACGAAGATCTCCAACGCCTCCGGGTTGTAGACGATCCCTTCGCGGGGGTTGAATTGGTGGGGCACCAGCATAGCGGCGTAGCGGGCCAGCTCGCCGCTGCGCCAATCGAGAAAGTAGGGCATCCAGGGGTAAACCGTATCCCAGCGGATGAACCACAGGCGCACTTCTGGGATCTCCGACAGCTCCCGCGGATCGTCGGGGCTGCGCGGCCAATCGATGGCGCACTGTACCTGCTGAGCGGCGCCAACGGGATCCGCCATCAAGGTTTTCACCAATTCATGGCCCGGGGTCAAATCCAAGGCCTGGATGGCTTTGGCAGGTAGGTGGAAGGTAATTGGCACGGCGACAAGCAATCGCTTTAACCCAGTCTTGATCCAGGCGAGGGCTTCCGCAAGCAAGATACCCCATCCGTCAACCCCTTGCAGCTTATCTCAGCTCTGGGCCATTCCCTCCTGCCAGCGGGATCCCCAGCCGAGCTAGGTCGAGGACAAAGCCTGCTGCCACCAAGAACACCTGATCTGCCAGCGGGGCCAGCTTTTGGGTGAGCTCTCCCATCCGATCGCGAAACCGACGCCCCAGCGGATAGGCGGGCACCACTCCCCAGCCTACCTCTTCTGAGACCAAGATCGCCTTTCCTGCCCAGCTCTGCAAGGCCGACAAGAAAGCGTCCACCAAGGGATCCCACTCCTCCGGGGAACACTCCAGACCCTGCGCCACCCAGCCGCCTAGAGAGTCCACCAGGGCACAACAGGGCTGAGACAGCTTTTGCAGGTCGGCCCCCAGGTCGGGCCCGGTTTCCCAGGTTTGCCAAGTGGGAGGACGCCGTTGCCGGTGCTGCTGAACCCGCTCCGCCCACTCTGGGTCGGCTTGGGGATCGGGCTTGGGGCCGGTGGCCAGATAGACGACCGGCAGGCCGGAAGCAGCCGCCAGGTTCTCCGCCAGCCGACTCTTGCCGCAGCGGGCAGGGCCACAGATAAGCACAATTGGCATTGCCTGAAGAGGAAAGTCTATTGCTAGAGTAGCTTGGCAGTCGGTAGACCCCCTACGCTTCTGCTTCAGTTGCCGTGCAAACCCTGGAACCCCCCTGCCTGGAGCTTGGGCATATTCTACTTAGGCTCACGTTTTGGAAATTGATCTTGGCAGACCCCAATCCAGCAGCCGGAGGTTTTATGGCCATCTGCATTGAACATAGTCCTCAACTGGAGGACAAAACGTACTTTGCCTACTACCAAGGCTTGGAACCATTTCCCTTGCTTACTGTCGGCCCCCTGACCTATGCAGTGGAGCTCTTCATTCATTGGATGGGAGAGCCTTCGCGGGTAAAGATTGGCCGCTGCTGCTCAATTGCAAAAGGGGTTCATTTTTTTGCAGGCTATGAGCACCACACTGAATGGGCAACTACTTATCCTTTTACTCATCTACCTGAGTTCTGGAGCGAACTGCGGGCTTTGGAAGGTCACCCTCTGACCCGGGGAGATATTCAGGTTGGGCATGACGTTTGGATCGGCTATGGCGCTATGATTCGCTCAGGGGTGACGATTGGAAACGGGGCGGTTGTTGGAATGGCTGCCGTGGTGACGAGAGACGTCCCGCCATATGCAGTTGTTGCAGGGGTGCCAGCCAAAGTCGTTCGCTACCGCTTTTCACCCGACGTCATCGAGCAGCTCAACCAGCTTGCTTGGTGGGATTGGCCTCTTGAAGCCATCAGAACCTCCGGGGTACTCCCGCCACAGCGCAGCTTGGCGGGATGGGGGATAGGCGGTGAGACGAAGGGGTTCAATGCCCCTGAGTCTCACAATCTGGGCGTTGCCTGCTGCTCGACATACTTCTTCAACTCCTCAACGGTGACCCCACCACAAGAGGCAACAAAATAGGCCCCTGTCCAAAATACAGGCTTGCTGTAGAACCGTGCCACCTCTGTGGCGAACTCTTTGCGAATCAACCGGCTGGAGACTGTTTTCAGGTTGTTCACCAGCTTCGAGACCTGAACATCCGGCGGAAAACTCACCAACAGATGCACATGATCCGCCTCACCGT
>NZ_JANSHG010000025.1:0-19986 GCF_047461555.1 Synechococcus sp. WC101 | reverse complement strand
GCCATCCGCGGCTAATCCACTCCTGACCTAGTCGACCAGTCCTTCTTGAATCCCCTGGCAGACGCTGGGGGGTTTTTTCTTCTACCGCCCTCTCCGATCCAGGTGGGAGACCAAAATGGCAAACGGTTTCACCAGGATCTTTCCCCCAGTCAGTTAGAGTAGGGCTATCGCATCTGCGAGTAAAGGATATGGCGATCATTTCTTCTCGGGCTGCGGGGGCTGAGGATCCCGGGCAGCGGCAGCAAAAGAGTTCTGCTCGCAGAAGAGAGTCGAAATTGGCTTTTGCTAGGGCGGAAGGGCTACTGCAACCGCAGGCTCACCCCAGCGAAGCTCAAGAAGAATCCCTGCGCCCGCGCACCCTGGCAGAGTACATTGGCCAGACAGAGCTGAAGGAAGTGCTCTCCATCGCTATTGCAGCGGCCCGCGCCCGCGGGGAGCCTTTGGATCACCTGCTGTTCTACGGCCCGCCTGGCTTGGGCAAAACCACGGTGGCCGCGGTGCTGGCGGCGGAGATGGGATCCCGCTTCTACATGACCACGGCCCCGGCGCTGGAGAGCCCCCGTGACATTGCCGGCTACTTGGTGCGCCTGAAGCAGGGGGACGTGCTGTTTATCGACGAGATCCACCGCCTGCCCAAGGTAACCGAAGAGCTGCTCTATCCAGCAATGGAGGATTTTCGCCTCGACATCACTGTTGGCAAGGGACGCTCGGCCCGCATCACCTCCATACCCCTGGAGCGCTTTACCCTCATCGGGGCCACTACCCGCATTGGCGCTCTGACTTCGCCGCTGCGGGATCGCTTTGGCCAGGTGCAGCGGCTGCGCTTCTATGAGCCCCACGAACTGGCGGAAATTGTGTTGCGCAGCGCTCGCCTCTTGAACACCTCCATTGACCGAGCGGGAGCCGAGGAGATTGCCCGCCGATCCCGAGGCACACCGCGCATTGCCAACCGCCTCCTGAAGCGAGTGCGCGATTATGCCCAGGTGCGGGGGGATGGCCACATCAGCCGTGAGGTGGCAGCCGCTGCCCTGGAGCTGTTTCAGGTGGATCCCATGGGTTTGGACTGGACGGATCGCAAGCTGCTGACGGTACTGGTGGAGCAGTTTGGGGGAGGGCCCGTGGGCTTGGAGACCATGGCCGCAGTGACAGGTGAAGATCCCCAGACAATTGAGGAGGTGTACGAACCCTACCTGCTGCAGATTGGCTACCTGCAGCGCACGCCAAGGGGTCGGGTGGTTACCCCCGCTGCCCTGCAGCACTTAGGCTACACAGCCCAGTCCCCTCTGCCTGTGTGGAGCTAATGGTTTTCCTCTCCCACCAGGGGAGAGGGGGGTTGAGCTAGCTGCGATCGTTGCTGCCAACAGGTCTGAAACTGGGCACCACGAGCTCCTTGTTTTGCTTGGTGAGGCGGCCATACAGCTCTTGGGTGTTGGGGAAGTTGGCCGCCGGCAAGGTGGGGAAGCGGCGGTAGGGCACCGTGTCCTCGCCGAAGAGATCGCGATACTCCTGGGTGTTGAGCAGGGCGCGCACGAAGGCCTTCAACCCCTGGGTGGCCAAGATCTGGTTGTACTTGCGGATCTCCTGCTGGTTTAGGGGTGCGCGGCCCAGGAAGTGCTTGGTGCCCAGCTCGATCACCTTGGTATTGGGATAGGGAGCGTAGAACTCGGAGCGGTACAGTTCCGAGCACCCCAGCGCCTCGACGAACTCCTTGACGGTGATCTCGCCATTGCGCAGCTTGGACTCGGCAGAGCTGAGCTCGGCGCTGATGTTGTAGATGTCCATGTCGCGCTCGAAGATCTGCCGGTAGGCGGCGCGGATGAGGTTGTTGACCTCGGCTTTGTTGGCCAGGCTGGTGAGCTTGAAGATGGGTACCTCCTGGCGCACCTTGGGCACCCCCTGCTGGACTCGCCGCTGGATCTCCAGCTCGCCGGAGGGCTTGTCCTGGGGCTGGCCCAGCTTGACAAAGAGGGGGATATCGTCGTCGGTGCGGATGGGCCTGGTGACCACGGCCATGTCGCTGGATCCGGGGCGCATGCGCCGCCGCGCTAGACCGGCAGGGGTGAGGTAGCGCTCGTAGGGCACGACGTCTTCCCCGAAGACCTGCTGGTACTCCTCGCTGTCGAGGATGGCGTCCACCACGGCGTAGAAGCCCTGCTTGGAGGCGATGTCAAACAGCCGGTTCATCTCCTGCCGGCCGTAGGTGGGCCGGCCCAGCAGCTTGCGGTGGATGAACTCGATGGCCTTGCAGACATAGAGACTAGACCAGTACTTGTTGCGGAACAGATCTGACTTGGCCAACTGGCGGACAAACTCTTTGACGGTAATCTCGCCCGACTCCAGCTTGATCTCCCAGCGGGTTAGCCGTTGGCCTTCATAGGGCACATAGCCGTACACCTGCTGGTAGCAGGCGCGGATCACCGCCTGGGTCGAGACTTCGCTGCCAACAACCCCGGCCCGCACCCCCAAACGCCGGCTGCGATCGCCAGGGGTTTGGGTAAGCTTGAAGACTTTGGGGCCAAGGCTGCCGGGATCCCCTGCCGCCTTGGGATTGGTGCGCTCGTTGGTGAGGGCAAAGCCGCGCCGAATAAGGATGCGCTTGACATCCTTGTTGAAGGGGGCGGGGCTGGCGTTGAGGGAGCGGGTTTCTTTGGGGAAGATGGCGCCAAATTGGATCTCCAGCGGGTCGTTGCCGACACCGTAGGCGTGCTGATCCGGCAGGGGGCGGTTGTAGCGGGCAAAGAGGGTAATGAATTGGGGCACCTTGCGGCGCGGAGCCGCGTAGTTGTAGAGGTCAAACTTGGGCCCCCAGTTGGCGCTGGTTTGGGCTTCCACCCCCAGCTTGCGCAGGTAGGGCACCGTCTCCTCGCCGAAGTAGTCGCCGTACTCGCGGCTGTCCACCAGCGCATCCACCAAGCCGGCCAGGCCCTTGCTGGAGACGATGGCAAAGTAGGTCTGCACCTCTTCACGGGTCTCTGGTGCCCGTCCCAGGAAGTGGCGGAAGGCCAGCTCCACAACGCGGCTGTTGATGTAGGGCTCGTAGAACTGCTTGCGGTAGAGTTCGGATTTGCCCAGGCGGCGGATAAACTCCTTCATGGAGATCTCGCCGTTTTTGACCTTCGACTCCAGGTCGGCCAGCTTAAGGCCATAGGCACGGCGGATATCCCGCTCGAACACCTGCCGGTAGGCGGCTTTGATGACCTCTTCTTTCTCAGCATTGGAAAGCCCCGGCTTCATGGCAAAGACGGGAACCTTTTCTGCGGCCAAGTTGTAAACCTGGGGTAGCTGTAGCCCTTGCAAGGGCAGGCCATCGGCGGTGCTGGCGTTGCGCTGCCGCAGCTTGTCGGAGGGAGCAGGGGCAATGAACTCGCTCAAGAGCACGTCGAAATACTGGTTGATGATGGCCACCGCCTCGCCATCTTTGCGGAAGTAGCTGGCTGAGGCCCGCTTCATCTCTTGGATGGCGACAATGGTGGCCTCGGCAGAGCAGGCGTTTTCGATGATCTCCCGCAGGCCCCGGGTGTTAACCACAAGGATGTTGGGATCCCCGGCCACCAGGGCGTAGGTGACATAGCGCAGGAACCAGCTTAGATCCCGCAGGGACTTGCGCATGTTGGCAGCCCCGTAGCGGGAGATGTTGATGGGGCGGAAGTTGGGCGGGATCTCCACGCCGCTGGCGCTGAAGAGATTGCGGATGGCCTCGAGGAAGCCACCCGTGGACTCCACATAGAAGGCGGTGCCCAGCTTAAAGGCTTCTTTCTCGTCTTGAGTGACTTCTGGCCGCTCCAGGTAGGCCATGGGGGAGCCGCCGGTGAAGATGCGGTTGGCAGCCCGGCTGACAATGATTTCGGAGTTGGCGGCGATGACCTCGGCAATCTGCAGCCGCTTCAGACCGCTGGAGAAAAAGTCGTCAAGGCGATCCAGCTCGGTGCGCGAGAGGTAGCGATCCTGCTGTTCTGCCTGGGAGATGGTGGAGAGGGGCACGGTTTGGTAAAGACGGGGGCTGGAGACGACTGCGCCGCCAGATGCGTTGATACCCATCGCTCTCTTAAACTCCGTTTATCGAAAAACTGCCGACAAGGCTCAGGGAGGATGCCCCGGGAAAGGGGCTGACCCATGGACTTAGCTAAACCGGCCCCCATCCCTCTCAGAGTTGGGGAGGAATGGACGCCGCGTCCCTGAGGGGGAAGCCAAGCCTAGAATACTAGGGGGATGCGACCAGAGGGGGGAGGTTGTTGCAGTTTGTAACACTCATTCTCAGTTGCCTTCTCGTCAAAAACCATGGCCTCTGACCCTTCTTTGCACCTTCCCGACTCTCTGCGGGCAGACTGGGAACAGGGATGCTACGGCTCTGTTGCTCAAAGTTTGCAGCGGCAGCTTGAGCAGGGATCCCAAGAGCCCCTGCTGTATTGGTGGCTGGGATCTGCCTACCTACTCCTGGGGCGGGAGCTAGAGGCGCAGCTCACTTGGCAGGAGGGTCTGGCCCTCCTAGGGGCCGAAGCTGAGGCTACCCGCTGCTGGGCAGAGGGACTGCTGGAGCTGGCAGAGGGGCTGTGGGAAAGGGGGCAGTGGCCGCAGGCGGCGGCTTTGTATCGGCAGTTGCTAGAAAGTGGCGCTGCCCCAGAGGCGGCGTTGGCGGCCCATCGCCTTGGCCTAGTCCAGGAGCGCAGCCGACTGTGGCTAGAAGCAGCAGAGTGGTTTGAAGAGGCCTGCCGCTGGGATCCAACGGCCACGGAGAGCTTTTGGCGCTGGGGCCTGGCCCTGCTCAAGCTGGGCCGGTTGCGGGAGGCCCTCTCCCCTCTCCAGGAGGCAGCGCGGCTAAGGCCAGAGTGGGGGGATCCCTGGGTGCAGATGGGCCTGGCTTGGCTGGATCTGGGGGAGCTGGAGCAGGCGGTGGCCTGCTTTCAGGAGGCAGCGGCGCGGGGCACCCAGACAGCAGAGCTCTACAGCTACTGGGTAGAGGCTCAGGTGCGGCGGAATGACCCGCAGGGGGCTTGGGAGAAGTTCCGGCAGGCGCTGGCGGCGGAGCGGGAGTGGCTACAGGCCTGGTGTGAGGGCAGCGGCAGAGACAGTCGGCTGCGGCTGGAGCTGGAGCAGGCCCTGCAGGGATCCCCGGGCAAGCTTTGGCAAGAGCGGTATCGCCTCTGGCGGCAGCGCTGGATCCCTGCGCAGGCAACCCTTCCTTCCCCAGCCTGCCAGAGCCCACTGCCCAGTGCTGGCAACTCCCTGCCCGTGCCCAGCCAGGGCTACCTCACCACCCGGCAGTGGCACCAGGCCACGGGCGAGGGCAGCTACCAGGTGTTGGATCCAGAAGGGGTTCTCTACCGGCAAGCCCCTCCGACGGCTGACCCTGCCCTTGGGCAAAAGCTGCGCTCACAGCGGATCCCGCTGGCCGAGACCTTTGTGGCCCAGATCCCGCAGGGATCCGTGCACGTGGGCCACTATCCCCGCCACCTCTACGCCAGCTTTGCCAGCGCCGTGCTTACCCGTAGGAGGGAGTTGCTGGCCGACGTCTCCCCCGGCTTGCCACCGCCGGAGTTTCTCGACTGGGACTGGAAGTCGGAGCACCTGGAACACCACCCCATTTGGGACTTGCCTCACCTGCCGCCGCCAATTCCGCTGGAGGGCTCTGCTGCCCTCTTGCCCCTGGGGGCGGTCAACTACTTCCATTGGATGGTGGACATCCTGCCCGCCCTCGAGCTCCTACGCCGCGCCGGCTTCCTCGAAAAGGACATTCCCATCTTGATCCATGGCTACCAGGGCAAGCCCTTCCAGGTGCAGAGCTTAGCTTCCCTGGGGATCCCCACAGAACGCCTTCTAAGCTTCGAGCAGGTGGGGGGATCCCATCTGCAAGCGCAGAACCTCATTGTGCCCTCGCTGGCTGGGCCGGTGGGGTGTCTAACCCCCAGGGGCTGGAAGGTGCTGCAGCAACTGGTTCCTCTGGGGCAGGCGGCGGATCCCTTGTTGCCGCGGCGGGTTTACATTAGCCGTCGTGCTGCACGCTGGCGGCGGGTCATCAACGAGGCGGAGGTGCTGGAGGCCTTGCGCCCCTGGGGCTTTGTGCCTGTGCAACTGGAAGTCCTTTCCCTAGCCGAACAGATAGCCTTGATGCAAAGGGCAGAGGCAGTCATGGGGATCCACGGGGCGGGCCTGACCAACCTTGCCTTTTGTCAGCCTGGCACAATTGCCATCGAGATCTTCCCCAGCAACGCCGTGCTCCCCTACTTCTGGAGCCTTGCCCAGGTGGTGGGGCTAAACTACTTTCCCCTAGTGGCCCCAACCTGCGACCCCGCCCTGGTGGCCCTGCTGGCTAGCCCAGAGCTAGACCGGGAGGATGCCTGGGTGCCGGTTCCGGCTCTACTTGCCTTGCTAGAGCAAACAGGGCTGCAGTAATGGGATCGGAGGGACTCGAACCCTCACGTTCTTGAAGAACAACGGATTTTAAGTCCGTAGCGTCTACCATTCCGCCACGATCCCTAAAGTAGCCGTACTACTCTACCAGACTCTTTGCTGCAGGGGGCTAGGAGGCTTCTATAGGGAGAGTATGGCATGCCAGCTTCTGCCAGACAGCCTGGCGCAAGAAATGGGCCAGGGCGGCTACGCAGTCTCGATCCTCAAAAAGCAGGTCGCGCCGCTGTTGGATCTGCTGAGAAATTTGCTGCCGAAATTGGGGATCCCTTCCCAGTTGCACGGCTAGATCTTCGTAGCGCTGGAGGTCTTGGGCAATCAAAAGATCAAGGCCCATCCTTTTGAGGATGGCGTAGGTGTGGCGGCCCCGCAGGAACCGGCCAGGGCAGGTGACCACCGGCAAGCCGGCAGCAATGGCTTCCAGGGTGGTGATCCCGCCCGACCAGCCGTAGGAGTCCAGCATGATGTCCGCGCAGCGATTGAGATCTAGGTAGTCTTGATGATCCAAGGCGGGCAGGATTCGACAGTGGTCTTCCACCGCAAGACCATAGCTGGAAAAGATGGAGGCAAGCCGCTGCCAGAAGCGCTGACCAATGGCGGCATTGGGCAAGGCCAAGAAGACAAATTGGGCCCTGGGCACTTGCCGAGCAATAGCTGGAAAAAGGTAGTCGTATTGCGGCAGGTACTTGCCCAAATACTGGCAGGTGAGATAGACAACGGCCTCTTGAGGCAGACCAAAGTCCTCGCGGTAACGTCTCTGGGGAGGCAAAACGGGCTTTTCAAAACAGGTACCCAGGCGGGGCAGTCGAACCAGGGTTTCGCTGTAGTGGGCCTGCCCATTTTCAGGCTCCATGAGGTCGCTGGAGAGAAAGTAGTCAATGGTCGACAGTCCCGAAGTAACGGGATGAGCCCAGGTGGAGCATTGGACGGGGGCTAGCCGCAGGGACGCCAGCTGCAACATAAGGGGAGAAAGGCCAATTTCCAGGTACACCAAAACATCCAGCTGATCCTGCAAAATTTGGCGGGCAGCCTCTTCAAAGCCAGTGGGAATGTGGCGGAAGACATCGGCATGCTGACGATATTGCTCCGTCAGGAAATCAACTCTGGGATCCAAGTGGTAGGCAAAGACCTGGAAAGGCTGCTTGGAGCTGGCCTTTAAGTACTTCACCCACCCCAAAGAAAGGCGGCTGTAAGAGCAAGCGCGCATGGAGGCCGAGACAAACCCAACGCGAATGGGATCCCCTGGCCGGGCTTGCCGGGGAAGATACTCCCAATCGGGGTAGCAGGCTTTCACAATGCGCTGCACCAACTGAGCGTATTTCTTCTGCAGCTCCAAGTCGTCGTAGCCCTGGTACTGCAGAAGGTGAGGCGTTCCCCAACTTGACCCTAAAAAGGCAAGCCGCCGCTGCTCTGGGGTGTCTAGAGGCGTCTCCTGAATGAGGCGATCCAGGTGTTCTACAAAGCGCAAGCGAAAGCGGTGCAGCTCCTGTTCATCCTGATAGATAGCCGGCAGATAGAGGTGGTAAAGCCAGCGGGCTTGCACCAAGTTAGGATCCAAAGTCCATGCCTTTTCCAGGTGATCCAGAGCCGCGCTGTGTTCCCCTTGCTCGCGATGGGCTATCCCCAGATAAAAATGCACCTCAGCCCAAGGGATCCCTGCTAGTGGATCTGGATTTTCTAACAGGGAGCCCAGCAAGGAGATTGCCTCTTCGTGGCGGCCTAGGTTAACAAGAATCTTGCCCGCTTGAAAGGCAGAAAGGTAAGCCTTGGGATGGAGGCTCAGGCTTTGCCGATAGCAAGATAGAGCCTTTTCCAGTTGCCCCAAAGACTCATAGACAACGCCCAGGTTGTGGTGATAGAGGGCTACGCGGGGATTGAGCTCAATGGCCTCGGCAATCAAAGCAGCCGCCCATTCCTCCTCCCCTTTGGCGTGGGCCACCGTCCCCAGCAGATGGAGAGCGTCGGCTTGATCTGGAAACTCCACCAGAATTTCTGAGTAGATGGCTTCCGCTGTCCGCAGGTCGCCAGCCTGCTGGGCCTGGATCCCGGCTAGAAGCTTCTCTGTAAGGGTGAGATCCGACATCGACAGCCACGGAAGCTGGAGAACTTCCCCCACTATAGGCGCTTCAGCTCGGTCAGAACCCTCCTCACCGCCCCCTGAGGCTCATGTTGCCAAAAGCACAAGAAAACGGTATCCGCAGCTCTGCGAGCAATCCACCAAAACCCCAAAAGGCTGATTCTTTCGTCAGATCCCTCGACGCCTTGCGCCACAAGGCTTTCAGGCCCCAAAGCCCCCTCGCCATAGCTCCTTTTGCCAACTTTTTCTCGGATCCCTCGCAAATGGGTCTTGCATCCCTTGCCCTGCTTGGGTTTAATGGGGGTAGAGTTCCCCCTTTGTGGGGATCCCTAGAAATTGGAAACCCCGTCTTTTAGGTTAAGGTTTGATGTGTAATCTAGACAGTTCCCCCTTCGTGGGGATCCCTAGAAATTGGAAACTTGTAGATTGACAGGTGCTACAATTACAACCCTCATCCCGTTCCCCCTTCGTGGGGATCCCTAGAAATTGGAAACGCCTCCTTGAGGGAGAACCCATTAATCTTCATTTCAGCTGTTCCCCCTTGGTGGGGATCCCTAGAAATTGGAAACTACGGGCGGTCGGCAGCAACGCGGATGTGCAGCTTGGAGTTCCCCCTTTGTGGGGATCCCTAGAAATTGGAAACCAGAATTGAGCGTTAGCAGGGCTAACGTGGGCCTTATAGTTCCCCCTTTGTGGGGATCCCTAGAAATTGGAAACCCCTGGACGGCTTCACCTACACGTGTCCAAAGTGGCCCAGTTCCCCCCTTGTGGGGATCCCTAGAAATTGGAAACCTGCCGCAGCAGCAGTTCTGCTTGCGCCCTCAGTTTAACGTTCCCCCTTTGTGGGGATCCCTAGAAATTGGAAACGGCAAACCTCCAACGGAGCATAGACCCAGAACACTACCACCTGTTCCCCCTTTGTGGGGATCCCTAGAAATTGGAAACGCATCCACCTTGATCGCTTATCTTGCTGACGGCTAGGTAGTTCCCCCTTTGTGGGGATCCCTAGAAATTGGAAACCTGACCTCCTAACAGAGATAGGTTTTCAAAAATATAAGGTTCCCCCTTCGTGGGGATCCCTGGACATTGGAAATCTCAAATTCTGGCGGGATCCGATCCTCATCGATCAAGTTTCTCCTTCGGGGGGATCTCTAGAAATTGGAAACAGTTCCACATAGACGAATGAGTTCGCTGATCCAGCCGATGCCTGTAATCAAGGGGTTATCCCACTCCTCGAAGTAGACCCGTGGACGGCGGCGCCGTTGCTGTCCACGCTGCATAGCTCGGTGCAATCCCTCCCGCAAGGAGCGCACATATGCCCGTGCCTGAGCAGCTCGCCCCACCAGTGCCCCAAGGCGCAGGATCATGGAGAGGATCCCCTCAACCGTGCGCTGGTTGAAGCAGACAACCTCCACCCCCTGGCGAATGAGCTCAGCGCAAATGTTTGCCTGCAGATCGGACCATGCAAGCACAACATCGGGCTGCAGCGCCAAAATCCGTTCGATGTTGGCATCCAGAAGGGTGGACACCTTCGGCTTCTTCCGCGCCTCCGGCGGACGCACCGTAAATCCAGAAATGCCGACGACGAGATCCCCAGCACCCAGGGCGTAGAGCGTCTCTGCCGTCTCCTCCGTCAAGCACACGATGCGCTCTGGCAATCGCGGTCGCGGAACATGTCTGCCAATCATCGGGATTGCTTCGAGCGAGTCCACAAAGTGGTTTGCCAGATTCTGGCAGGCAAAGTTACTACCTACGGTCACCTTGCCGAGGCCCTGGGGGTACGCTCCGCTGCACGCAGGGTCGGTTGAGCGCTCTAGGCTGCCCGCTTCAATGCCTCACCCCGACGCTCATGCAAGAGCTCTCGCAGTCGGAAGGGGTTCAATGCAAGACGACTGCGGGGGGTTCCTAGAAATTGGAGACAGCTTTAGGAAAGGTCCGCCGCTACCCGGTGGGCGCAGGCAAACCCAGAGAAAGCGACAGCGTTGAGTCCCTGGCCGGGGAATGTGCTATCCCCCACGCAGTAGAGGTTGGGGATGGCCGTGCGGTTGAAGGGCATGCCCAAGAGTCCCCAGGGAGTGCCGCGAGGGATGGGGCCGTAGGTACCATTAACGCGGCCTAAGAAGCGGCGGTGGGTGCGGGGCGTGCCCACTTCCTGCAGTTCAATGTGGGATCCCAGCTCTGGCCAAAGGGCCTCCAGACGGCGGATAAGGCGCTGGGCTGCCGCTTGTTTTTGTTGCCGGTACTGCTCTGGGCTCAAGCCCTGCCACGTCTGCATCCAACTGGGGGTAAAGGCGTGGACAATGTGGCGGCCCGGCGGCGCCAGCTCCGGATCCAAAAGCGTGGGGATGGAGACGAAGATCGTGCCCTGCTCCGCCTCCAGGTCTTGCCAATCTTCTAGAAGAATGTGGTGGCAGTAGCGCTCGCCGGCCAGAGGCTCGGCCCGCACCCCCAAGTGCAGGCTTAAGAAACTGGGGGACTGTTGGTAGCGGCTTTGCCAGCGCCGCTCCGCCGCCGGCAGGGATCCCGGCCAGAGGCGCTCAAAAGTATCCCAGCGGGTGGCATTGGAGATGACCTTGCGGGCCCAGAGCTTTTCCCCTGTGGAGAGCTCGACCCCCACTGCTCGTCCGCGCTCTTCCAGAATCCGCCGCACCGGCGCCCCGTAGCGGATTTGCCCGCCGCAGGCCTCTAGCCCCTGGGCCAGCTTCTGGGCAATCTGCCCCACCCCTCCCTTGGGGTAGTTGACGCCGCCGTAGTGGCGGTCGCAAAACACCATGCCGGCGTTGATCATGGGCGTGCGCTCTGCCGGCACCACCGACCAGCAGTAGCACTCCATGTCCACAAAGCGCAGCAGCGCCGGATCGCGTAGGTGGCGCCGCGCCACCTGGCCCACATTGGCCGGCAAATAGCGGGCCAAAGTCAGGCAGGCGCGGGGGTTGCCGACAAAAGAGCGCCAGAGATAGCCCCACTCCTCCAAAGAGAGCAGCTCCAGGGCGTTAAGGCTGTTGAAGATAGGCCAGAAGCTGTCGTAGAAACGGCGGATGCTGCCCGCTTCCTGAGGGAAATAGCTAGCTAGCTCCTGCAAAAACTCCTCGTAGTTCCGGTGTACGCGCGGGCTGAGCCCCTGGGGCAGGTGGTAGGCAATCTGCACCGGGTCGGGGATGGAGTCCAAAGACTGGTCCACGGCAGCCAAGGCGCGGGTAAGCAGATTGGTGGTGCCCTGAGTGCCCAGGCCAAAGATCATGGAAGCCCCGACATCAAAGCGATAGATCCCGTTGCCGTTGGGATCCGGGCGCTCAAAGTAGCCGGCGCTGCCACCAGGGATGAGATATTTTTCCAGCACCAACACCCGGTAGCCCTTGGCCGCCAACTGGGTGGCCGCCACCAGGCCGCCGATCCCAGCGCCGATGACAATGACATCCCACGTTGCCGGGGGAGAGGACTTGAGCTGGGCGGAAGCCTGAGGAAGCAGAGTTTGGGTCAAGGGATCCCTCTCGCACAACGCCAGTATCCTCAACCTACCAGAGCTTGCCAGCAAGCGGCGATCCGCCATCTCCCGGATCCCTAACTCCCCTCTCCCTAAGGGAGAGGGGCTGGGGGTGAGGGGATCCCTTGCCAGCGACTTAGATCAGCTCTTCTAGGCCGCGGCTGCCAACATAGCGGCTATAGGCGTAGATTAGCCCCAGGCTCAGCCCGGTAACCAGAAAGCTGAGGGCCGCTCCAAAAGGGTAGTCCAGGCTGGCGCCAAACTGCATCTGGATGACATTGCCAATCAACAAGGTTTTGCTGCCCCCCAACAAATCGGGCACCACAAACATGCCCAGCGCCGGAATTGCCACCAGGATCAGGCCCGCCGCCAGCCCCGGCAGCGTCTGGGGCAAAAGCACCCACAGGAAAACCTGCCAGCCGTTGGCGTAGAGATCCCTGGCTGCCTCTGCCAGGCGCCAGTCGATGCGCTCTATGGCCGTGTAGAGGGGCAGGACCATGTAGGGCAAGAAGGTGTAGACCATGCCCAGGTACACCGCCAGCCAACTGGGGTAGAGAGCCGTCTGGGGCGGGATCCAGCCCAGCCAGGCCGCCAGCCGTGCCGGCCACCCCTCCGGAGCCAGCACCACCATCCAGGCATAGGTGCGGATCACCAAGTTGGTCCAGAAGGGCACCACCACCAGCGTCAGCAACAGATCCCGCTGTCGGGGCGGGTGGGCGGCAATGAAGAAAGCCAGGGGATAGGCCAGGAGCACACAGAAGAAGGTGGTGACGGCCGCCACCAGCAGGCTGCGGCCCAAGATCTGCCAGTAGATGGGCGTCCAGCCCAGGGGGCCATAGCCGAGAATGCGCAGGTAGTTGGCCAACGTCAGGGGCAGGCCCACCTGGCCAAACTGGCCGCTGCTGAGAAAGCTGCAAACCAGCAGCAACAGCCCCGGCAGCACCAAAAACGTTACCACCCAGAGCACCCCCGGCCCGGCAAAGATGAGGCTGCGCAGCAGCTCCTGCCAAGGGGCGAGCAGCTCCCCTGAGCGCACCTGGAAACGCTGGATCCCTGGCTCTGCCGCTGCTGGCCGCTTCAGCATGGAGCCTCCTGTCGCCGGGGATCCGGCTGCAAGTGCACCAAGTTCTTGGGAGGGAGATGAGCCACTAGGGCCTCCCCGATGGCAAAATCCTGATCCTCGATGTCGGCGTTGAGGGTGAGGGCCTTGAGCTGCTGGCCGCTGGCCGTTTGCAAGAGGTACTGGTTTTCTGCCCCGGTGTAGATGAGGTTTTTTACCCACACCGGCACCTGGTTGGGCAGCAGATCCCAGCCGCTGCGGGAAAGCTGAATCTTTTCCGGGCGGATGGCCAACTGCACCGGCTCCAGGCTGGGTGGGATCCCGGGCACCTTGAGCTTGCCCAGGGGCGTATCGACGCAATCGGTGCCACAGGCGATCCCCTCGATGAGGTTGCTGGCCCCCAAAAAGTCCGCCACAAAGGCTGTTGCCGGCCGCTCGTACACCTCGTCGATGAGGCCAACCTGCTCGATGCGCCCGGCCCGCATCACCGCCACCCGGTCGCTGGTAACCAAGGCCTCCTCCTGGTCGTGGGTAACAAAGATAAACGTCATGCCCAGGCGGCGCTGGAGCTCGCACAACTGCACCTGAAGCTGCTTGCGCAACTTGGCATCCAGAGCCGAGAGCGGCTCATCCAACAGCAGCACCTCCGGCTCGTTGACCAAGGCGCGGGCCAGGGCCACCCGCTGCTGCTGCCCGCCGGAGAGCTCCTGCGGCTTGCGCTTGGCCAGATCCCCAATCTCCACCAATTCCAAAGCGGCGGCCACCCGCTTGCGCAGCGCCTCCCCTCGCACCCCCCGCATGCGCAGGCCAAAGGCAACATTTTCCTCGACGGTCATAAAGGGAAAAAGGGCATAGCTCTGAAACACCGTGTTGACATTGCGCTTGTGGGCGGGCAAATGGCCCACCGGGCGCCCCCGGATCACCACCTCGCCAGCGTCAGCCATCTCCAGGCCGGCGATGATGCGCAGCAGCGTGGTCTTGCCGCAGCCGGAAGGCCCCAACAGGCCAAAAAACTCGCCCCGCCGAATCTGCAAGTCAATGCCGTCGAGGGCCACAAAATCGCCAAAGCGCTTGCGGAGCCCCTTGAGCTCCACATCCCAGTCGGGATCCCTGGAAGTGCCGGCAATGACTCCTGCCACCACAGTTAGCAACCCTGCAATACTCTCTAACTCAGTATGCAGGTTTGGAGAGCGATTGGGGTCACCGAGATCCCGGTCCCGGCGGCTATAGCCATTCCGCCTCAGGCGTTTCCTCTAGTGGCTCCGCTTCCGGCCAAACCCAGTCCGTCAGGTTCTGGGAAGGGATCCCTGGCGGCATGAGCCCGTGGCAACGGGCGCAAAACAGGCAACTGGCACAGCGTTCGCCGTAGGGGAGGGCGGGAAAGGCCTGCGCCTCCAGTTGCCGCAGGCGGCCTAGGGTGGCTTTGAGGTGGGCCAGATCCCGCTCGTAGGCGGCGGCGCTGTAGCGCAACTGAAAAGGCTGCTGCGGGTGCTGCACATACCAAAAGGTAAGCTGCACCTGCTCCGGCTCAAAAGGGCCTGCCAGGGGCAGTTGAGCGGCCACCCCGCAGAGCAACAGCGGGTAAAGGCGCACCTGCCAGTCCTGGGCCAACTGTTCGTCGGGGGGGCGCTGCCGCTCCGTCTTCCAATCGACAATGTGCAGGGATCCCGGCGCAATCACCAGCCGATCCAGGCGAGCCATCAGCTTAAACCCCTCAATCCGTTGCCAGAGGGGCAGTTCCGCCAACACCCGCCCCTGCGGCTGGGCATGGGGACTGGCCAAGAACACCTGCCACCACTGGCGTACTGTCTCCTCCAAGGCCGACAAGCGCGGCTCCACCTGGAGCCCGCGGCTGTACGATTCCACCAGGCGGTGAAACTGGCGTCCCCGCTGCTGCTCCGCTTCGTGCTCAAAGGCATCCGCTGCCGGCCAAATCAGCCGCTCCAGGTACACGTAGCAAAACAAGCGGGGGCAGTAGTCCAACAGCGCCAGAGCCGAAGCTGAGAGGTTGACCTGCTCAAGCGTCAACCTCAGCGGGGAAAAAGCAGCAGGGATCCCAGGCATGGACCAAGAAGAGGAGTTCATGGCCATTCTAGTGCCGCTAGGACTGGAGAATGGCTTCTAGAGCCGCGCGCGGATCTAGACAAGATAAAATTAAGCTCAGGCTCGTGCTAGAGGTCTTGGTTTTTTGCCGCTAGTGTCTGAGCGTCTGCAAACTGTTTCGAGAGCGAGGAAAAGGTCGTGGAGCTAGCTGAGATCGAGGAGTTAATGAGCAAAGCGGTGCAGGCCACCCAGCGTTCCTTCAACACGGTGCGCACCGGGCGGGCTAACGCCAGCCTGCTGGATCGCGTTCAGGTGGAGTACTACGGCGTTCCCACTCCCCTGAAGGCGCTAGCCAGCATCACCACTCCAGATGCCAGCACTCTCTTGATCCAGCCTTTTGATCCCTCGACCCTGGCAGCAATTGAGCGGGCCATCGTCGCCTCCGACCTGGGCCTAACCCCCAGCAACGATGGCAAGGTGGTGCGCCTCAATATCCCTCCTCTAACCGAAGAGCGGCGCAAGGAGCTGAGCAAACAGGTGGCCAAGCTGGCCGAAGAGGGCCGGGTTTCCATTCGCAACATCCGCCGCGACGCCATCGACTCGGTGCGCAAGCGGGAGAAAAACGGCGAGATCTCCGAAGACGAGTCCAAAAGCTTGCAAGAAGAAATCCAGAAATTGACCGACCGCTATATCAAGAAGATCGACGATCTGCTGGCGGAGAAAGAAAAAGAACTGACCACGCTTTAGGGCTTTGTCCTTGAGCACGCCCGCCAACTGTTTTTGGCCCGCTGCAGCCAAGCAGCAGCTCCCTCCCCGGGGCTGGGATCCCGGCCTAGGCCAGCATGGACCTCATCTTGTGTCATCAGTCAGCAGATTTCGACACCCTAGGGGCGGCAGTGGGGGCAGCCCGACTCTACCCTAGCGCCCGCATTGCCTTGACTGGCGGATCCCTGCCGGGAGTGCAGGAGTTCTTAGCCCTCTACCGGGACGAGTTTCCCCTCATCGAGCTGCGTTCGGTGGATCCCCGCCAGGTCCAGCGCTGGATCCTGGTGGATTGTTACGACCCGGATCGCCTCGGTAAGGCTGCTGCCTGGCTGAGCGTTCCTGGGGCGAAGATCGAGATTTTCGACCACCACCTGCCGGCCACCCCGCTGGAAGAGCTGTGGCCGCAGCAGCAGGTCAGCGCTCACATTGAGGCGGTGGGCTCCACCTGTACCCTCCTGGTGGAGCGGCTGCAGGGGGCCGGGATCCGCCTCAGCCCTTTCGAGCGGCTGGCGCTGGCGTTGGGCCTCCACATGGACACGGGATCCCTGACCTTCCCGGAGACCACCGCCCGCGATGCCGCCGCCCTCACCTGGCTGATGCGTCAGGGAGTCAACCTGGTGGTGCTGCGGCGCTTTTTGGGCGATGGCCTCACCCCCCCGATGCAGGAACTGCTCAGCCAGGGACTGGCCCAGATGCAGGTGGAGGCGGTGGGGGAGTACCGCTTGGGAACGTGGCTGCTGGAGCTGCCGGAGTTTGTGCCCGGCTTGGCCGGCCTGGTGATGCGGCTAATGGATCTGACAGGGGTGGACGTGCTGCTCTTGGTGGCACGACAGGGGGAGCGGCTTAGCCTCATCGGGCGGGCGCGGCAGGAGTTTGCCCAACTGGGCCGAGTGATGGCCCGCTACGGTGGCGGCGGCCACGACTGTGCGGCAGCCGCTACCCTAAAAGCTTCTCCAGACCAGCCCCTGCCCGATCCCGCCCAGGTGCTGAGCGACCTCAGCCAGGCGGTTAAAGAGCGGATCCCGCCGCCTGTGACGGCCAAGGATTTGATGTCCTCGCCGGTGCGCACCATCCGACCGGAGGTTACTATCCAGGAGGCGCAGCGGGTGCTGCTGCGCTATGGCCACTCCGGCCTGGTGGTGGTGGATGGCCAGGGCCGCCTGGTGGGAGTGATCTCGCGGCGAGATATCGACATTGCCCTGCACCACGGCTTTGGCCATGCCCCCGTCAAGGGCTACATGACTACCGACGTCAAGACCCTCTCCCCCGACACGCCCCTGGCGGAGATCCAGCGGCTGATGGTGCAGTGGGACATTGGCCGTCTGCCAGTGCTCCAGGATGGCCAGTTGGTGGGGATCGTTACCCGCACCGATGTGTTGCGACACCTGCACCAGCTGCCGGCCCTCTCACCCCAGTTGGCTTCTCCTGCTCTCTCTTGTCCCTTGGATCTCACCTTTGCCGCTCTCTCGCCGCAGCACCGCCGGCTGCTAGAGGAAGCTGCCCGAATTGCCGATGAAAAGGGTCTGCGGCTGTATCTGGTGGGGGGGGCGGTGCGGGATCTGCTGCTGCACCGGTGGGGACGGCAGCCCTCCTCTTGCCTGGAACGGCTGGATTTGGATTTGGTGGTGGATGGGCCTTACCCCTCGACCCCCCAAGGGACGGATCCGCCGGGCTGGGGGTTGATCCTGGGAAAAGCCCTCAAGCAGCACTTCCCGGAGGCGCGCTTGGAGATCCACGGCAAGTTCCAAACCGCCGCCCTGATCTGGCCAGGGGGCTTCTGTGTGGATATTGCCAGCGCCCGCACGGAGTTTTACCCCTACCCGGCCTCGCCTCCTGAGGTGGCCATGGGATCCATCCACCAGGATCTCTACCGACGAGACTTTTCCATCAACGCTCTGGCCCTGCGCCTCAACGGCCCCCAGCGGGGTCAGTTGCTGGATTTTTTCGGGGGGCAAGCCGATTTGCAAAAGGGGATCATCCGCGCCTTGCACCCCAACAGCTTCATCGAGGATCCCACCCGCATCTACCGGGCAGTGCGCTTTGCCGTGCACCTGGGCTTTAGGCTAGACCCGGCGACGGAAGAGTGGATCCGCGCCGCGGTAGCTAGCGGCCTTCACGACGCTGTCGGCGGGGAGCGCCTCAAGCAGGAGCTGGCCTACATCCTCCGCTCCCGCGACTGGCCCTTGGCTTTTGAGCGGCTGGCGGCATGGGGAGCCCTGCGCTGCATTCACCCCGCTTTGACCTGGGATCCCTCCCTGTACCGGCGGCTGCAGCGGGTGGGCCGCTGGGCCTCTCACTTCCGCCGCCGCTACCCTGAGCTGGGATCCCAGGAAATCTGGCAACTGCGCCTGGAAGCCTTGCTCTTGCCCCTGCCCCAGGCACCCCAGGTAGCCAGCCAGCTCCACCTCACCCAAGCGGGCATCGAACGCCTCAGCCATTTCTCCCACTACCAAGCCCTCTTGGCCCAACTGGAGACCGGATCCCTGTCTCCGGCTCAGGTAGTACGGCTGCTGCAGGGGCTGCGCATCCCGGCGGTGATCCTGTTGGCAGGGCTGGCCGCCAAGCCAGCGCGGCGGCTGCTCTGGCGCTACTTGCAGGAGTGGCATTGGGTGAAGCCACCCCTCAACGGGCACGATTTGCGTTGCCTGGGCTACAAGCCGGGCCCTCTTTTTCAGGAGATCTTGGAGCGCCTGCGCTGCCTCACCCTCAACGGCGAGCTTACCACTCGCGCTGAGGCAGAAGCCTGGCTGCGGAAACACTTCCCCTTGCTGCAATCTCAGCCAAAGTAGCCAAAAGAGTAGAGGGGTTGCCCATTTCTGGTAGGACGATCCCATTGCCAGATCGCTAGCCTGAGAGAAGGTTGTCTTGGAGGGATCCAATGCGGGTATTGAAACCTCGCTCTGCTGTCGAGGCAATCCCGTCGGTGGGCCCCATCCCCCCCCAGCGGCGGAGTTGCCGCGTGGCCAAGCCGGTTGCCTTTGCTCTGCTGGCCATCCTTGCCGCCGGGATGGGATCCCCTGCCCAGGCCCAAGACCTGGTTCGGCTGCTGATCCACGGCCTGCAATGGCTGCAGGTGAGCCAGTTAAACGACGCCCAAGAGGTGAGCTTGGGCCGCCAGATCGACCAGCAACTGAAAGCCCGCGGACAGATTCGCGTCAGTTCAAATTTCTATTGGGTGGAGCGGGTGAACCGCATCGGCCAGCGGGTGGCCGCCCACAGCGAACGCCCTAACTTGCCCTATACCTTTCAGGTGGTGGAGGATCCAGACATCAACGCCTTTGCCACGATGGGTGGTTTTGTTTACATCACCACTGGCGCCCTGGAAGCTGCCGACAACGACGACCAAATTGCTGCTGTCTTGGGCCACGAAATCGCCCATATCAGCGAACGTCACGGCCTCCAGCAACTGCAGCAGGCTGCCGCCGCCCGCTTCGGCGCCCAATTGCTGGGACTCGATGACAACACCTTGGCCGCCCTAGCCCTGGAGCTGGGAGTGCGCCGACCGCAAAGCCGCGAAAACGAGTTTGTTGCCGACGAAAAAGGTTTGTGGGCCGCCTATCGCGCTGGCTTCGATCCCAGGGGCATGTCGCAATTTTTGGCCAAGTTGCAATCCCGTCCATCCCTGCCGGACTTCTTGCGTACCCATCCCCCTGTCGCGGAGCGCATCGCCCGCCTCAACCAGCTTATCGCCGAGCACAGCATGGTCAGCCCTGCTGCCTATGGCTCCGGCGGCCCCACTTGGCCTTCGCAATCTCTCCCCCAAACCCAGCGCACCGAAGTTGAGATTCTGCCGGTGCTGCCGGTTTTGCCCTGAGTAGGCCGCTGGGATCCGTTTTCCCCGTAGGGTGGAGGTTCGCATCTGGGGGGAACGCTTCGCACCGCTGGCGCGAGCAGTAGGCGAGGGTAGCCTTGTAAGCTGAGAAAGGGTTTCCTACCTGCCCCGCTGCGCGGTTCACTTGCAGTGGGCCGTAGGACTGGGCAAGCCAGGAGGCATGGGAAGAACATCAAGCAACAGAACGTGCCACACAAAAGGATAGCTTGGTAGCCCCGCACTTGAGTGCAGGGCGGAAAAGCTCGCTAGCCACTTTAGTCGCTTACCCATGATGGGGGTCGTTGATATAGTTTCATAGCTCAAACAACCTCTTCCTGACT
>NZ_JANSHG010000024.1:0-20552 GCF_047461555.1 Synechococcus sp. WC101 | reverse complement strand
AGCTGATCAACCAACTGATGGTGGGTGGGGACGAGTTCATCACATTGCCCAAGCAAATGGACAACGAGTACATGATCGTGCGTCCGCAGCGGGTGTCCGGCGTGTCGGTGGAGGCGATCTACACTTCCAGCGTCGGCATCGACCTGTAGAGCTCAAGGCCAGGGTCGCCGGGCTGGGTTGCAACGCAAAGCCCCCACCCCTGAGGGCAGGGGCCGGACTAGACCCCCCTGGGATCTAGAGCCTTAGCACCGACAAGTTAGCTTTGCGGGGGCAGGATCACCTTGTCGATGACGTGGATGACGCCGTTAGAGGCCTCAATGTCTGCTTGCGTCACTTTGGCATCGTTGACCTTGACTCCGTCGCTCAAGGAGATCTTCACAGAAGATCCTTCGACCGTCGTCACTTCACCTTCCTTTAGATCGCTGGAGAGGACTTTGCCGGGCACCACATGGTAGGTGAGAATCCGGGTCAATTTCTCGCGGTTTTCCGGCTGCAGCAGCTCCTCTAGAGTGCCTTGCGGCAGCGCCGCAAAAGCTTCATCGGTGGGAGCGAAAACGGTGAAGGGGCCTTCCCCGGAGAGCACCTTCACCAAGTCGGCAGCTTCCAAGGCTTGGATCAAGGTGGTGAAAGAGCCGGCCTCGGCAGCAACATCTACTATGGTTTTGCTGGCAGGGGCAGCGGTTTTCACGCTTTCAGAAGTCGCGCCGTGGCTGCCGGCAATGACCGCAGGGGCTGCAACCAACGTGGTGGCCGAGGCAACAGCCAAGGAGAGAGCGAAGAGATTGCGAATCATGCAATGTAACCCTCCGTGAAGAGTAGGTTCACATTTCTATGTGACGGACGGGATAGAGCTCGGGTTCCTCAAAATCGCAAAAAGTCCCCGAAAAAGATATTTCTACTACCCCAAAATACCTTTTTGACAAGGCTTACAAGGCTACTCTCCGCTGAGGTTAGATTTGCAACAATCATCGCGGGATGGCGGTGAACCATCCAAAACACGCCCGATGAGGATCCCTTGAGGCTGAGGGATCGTTACGTTTGTTTACATTGTTTGTTCAAGTTAGCGTTCCATTGGCATCGCCAAAGTGGGCACCTCTGCGGTGCTGGGCAGAGGGGTAAACGAGTTGGCGATCTCAGCAGGCATGCCTACTCTTCTTCCGCCTCGAAGTCTTCGTCGTAGTCGTCCCCGATCAAATCGTCGATGTCGTCGATGTCTTCTTCCAAAACAGCTTCAGGGACTTCAAGAGGCTGCTCGATCAGCCGGCCTTCCTGGCGCAACCAGTCGAGGATAGAAATGCTACCGGGCAGGGGCAGCACTACTGGAGGCTGATCGCGAGGTTCTTCCCGCAGAGAAGGGTTGTGGTACATGCTGTCCAGAAGAAGTGCAGCTGTGAAGAAGGTGTGGGCAAGCTTCGGGTCGATGGCCTCGATAGGGCGCCACTTATCGACTGTCCTTTAGCTTAGCTTATCCCTGCCAAGCCTGCAAAAAGCGGTGCAGCACCCGCTCCAGCTCGACGGCTCGCGCCGCCTTAAACAGCAGTCGATCCCCTGCCCGCACCTGCTGCTGCAAACCCTCCACTAAGGCAGAAGCTTCCTCAAAGCGTTCAACCTCGGCGGCTGGCTTTTCGTCAACCAGTGGCTGCATCTCCCCGTCGGGATCCAAAAGCCAGACCCGCTCCAGTCTCAAGGAGGCAGCCGCCCGACCCACCTCTGCGTAGAGCTGTGGGGCATGCTCTCCCAGTTCCCGCATTGGGCCGAGGATGGCCCAGCGCCGTTTTCCCGCAGTCTGAGCCAGCAGGTGCAAAGCCGCGATCATCGCTTCCGGCGAGGCGTTGTAGGTCTCATCCCAAATCTCCACGTCCCCAGCCAGCTTGAGATGGCGATTGCGCCCCTCCAGAGGCAGCGGTAGGTCAAGGGGCTCTTGCAGGCGCTCCCAATTCAGACCCAAGCTGCGCACAGCCGCCAGCACCCCCATCCAGTTAAGGGCGTGATGCCTTCCTGGCAGGGGCACCGGCAAGGTCAAGCCCTCCACGGTTACGGTTTGGGCTTGGGGATCCCATTCTCCTCGCAAGTCCCCTTGGGCGAGGCCATAGGTGAGGGTTTTTCCCGACCACAGGCTGGCGGCAGTGGCCAACAGCAAGGGATCCTCACCATTGAGCACAGCTATCCCCTGCCCCAACTCCTGCAGCAGCTCACACTTGGCAGCAGCAATGGCCTCGCGGGATCCCAGCCTGCCGATGTGGGCGGTGCCGATGTGGGTAATCAAGGCATGGGTGGGGCGAGCCATCTGTGCAAGGCGGCGAATCTCACCAGGGCCGCGCATGGCCATCTCCAGAACGGCAAACTGGTGTTCTGGTTGTAGCCGCAGCAGCGTTTGCGCCACCCCAATGTCGTTGTTGTGGTTGGCCTCGCTTTTGAGAACGCTGCCGTAGCGCGAAAGAGCAGCCGCCAGCATTTCCTTGGTGGTGGTTTTGCCTGCTGAGCCGGTGATGGCCACTACCGGGATGGAAAATTGCTCCCGCCAGGCTCTGGCAATGCGCTGATAGGCAGTCAAGGTATCGGGAACCTGGAAGTGGGGACCCTCCACCGGCCGCTGGCTGATGACAGCAACGGCCCCCTTGCTCAGGGCTTGCGGAATAAAATCGTGCCCGTCGAAGCGTTCTCCCCGCAGCGCCACAAAAACGGATCCTGGCTGCAACCGGCGGCTGTCGGTGCAGAGGGCCTGAACCGGCAACCCCAAGAGGTGGGGATCTCCCTGCAAAGGGGCTTGCAGCAGGTCGGCCACAGTTTGCAAGGTCAGCATGGAGCAGCAGTCGGAGACCGGCTATCGCGTAGGATACCAGCAAAAGCCCAATCCAACGCCAGGCAACGACCCAGCCCTTGCCATCCAGGGCTCAACGGTTGCCTATGCCCGATTTCACCTGCTTGGATCCCCTTGTCCGGCACTTCCATCTGGGGGATCCGGAGCCACCCGCAGCCATTCAAGGGGGCCTTATTCATCAGCTATTCTCAAGAGGGGTTCTCCCGCTAGCATTGCGGAAGAAAGCTTGGGGTGTGAGGCAAAACTAAGGTGAAGACGGCCGGTAAGGGGATCCCAGCGGCGCGGCAGCAACTCAGGCGCAAACAAGCTCTGGGGCTGGGGATCCTGTCGCTGCTGGGCTTTGTGGCGGGGATGGGGTTTGCCGCCCTCTCCCAGCCGGAAGGGGGATCGCCCGTCGCCGCTCCAGAGCCGGAGGTGCCCCGTTTTACGGCCCACGGCTGGCCGCTGCTGGATCCCCTGCCCCAGCCGGACGAGATCTGGGAGTGCGAGCTGGTGGTGGTGGGCGGATCCCTGGGGGGCGTGGCGGCGGCAGGCCAGGCCATGCGGGGGGGCGTGCAAACCTGTCTCATCGAGCTCACCCCTTGGCTGGGGGGCCAGATCACCTCCCAGGGGGTATCAGCCATCGACGAGTCGCTCCCCATGCGGCAGCGGGGCAATTTTTCCCGCCACTGGCTGGAGTTTAAGGCCCTCATCGAAAGCCAGCCGGTGCATCTGCCCGCCTGGACAGGGATCCCGCCGGGAACCCGTGTCTCCGAAATCAACAGTTGCTGGGTAGGGGGGCTGTGTTTTCCGCCCCAGGCTGGTTTGCAGGCGGTGGAAACCTGGCTGCAACAGGCCGCCCGCAGCGCCCCCCACAGTCGCTGGGCCACCCAGACCGCTTTTAAGGGGGCCACCTTCAGCGCCGACGGCTCCCGCCTCGAGAGCATCTACGCGGTGCAGCGGCAGCCGCGGGATCCCGATTTTGTGCCGCCGGGGCGGCTGTGGCGGGAATTGGTGAGCTGGTATAGCTGGCAGGAGACGGAAGTCTTTGCCAAGCGGGTGCTGCGGCTGCAGGCGCCGCCGGGCCGCCCCTTGTTCGTGATCGACGCCACCGACACCGGCGAGCTGGTGGGCTGGGCCGGGATCCCCTACCGGCTGGGCTCAGAAGGGCGAGATCTAACCGGGGAGCCCAACGCCGCCCCGGCCAGCAACCCGGAGTGCACCCAGGCTTTCACTTTTCCCTTCGTGCTGGCCATCCACGACGACGGCGGGCGCTCCCGCGCCGAGCTGGCCCAGTTGCAGCCGGGCTACTCCCGCGCCGAGCACCGCCGCCAGTTCGACCTGGAGGGGTTTCCCACCTTCAGCGGCCAGAGCTTTTTCAACTACCGCCGCATCATCAGCAAAGGCCGCACGGATCCCTTTTACGGCACCCCGCTTCCCGGCGATCTCACCCTGGTGAACTGGAACCGCGGCAACGACTGGGGGATCATGAACCCACCCCTAATCCTAACGGAAGAGCGGCTGCTGGCCTCAGGGCAGCGCCACAACTGGCTGGGGGGGCTGGATGTCTCGGCCATCAAAGATGGGGAGAACCACGCCCTGCTGTTTGCCGAATGGCTGATGGAAACCCAGTCCCGCGCCGGCTATCCCCTCTCCTTGCTGTTTGGCGAAGAGTCTTTGCTGGGCACCCGCTCCGGCCTCAGCCTCTACCCCTACATCCGGGAGGGGCGGCGTATCCTGGGGCGGGCCGCCTACGGCCAGGCGGAATTCCTGATGCTGGAGCAGGATATTCGCGTCGGCGCCAGCGGGGGACGGGACTTTAGCCCCACAGCAGTTGGGATCACCCACTACGCCATCGACATGCACGGCTGTCGCTACCGCAACTGGGAGCCTTCCCTGTCGGCCAGCTCGGCGCCGGTCAACGAGTTTTCCGTCCGCCCCATCGTCATCCCCCTAGAGGCCCTGATCCCCCAGAAGGTGGATAACCTGCTCATCGGCGGCAAGGGGATCGCCGCCAGCCACATTGTCAACGCCGCCACCCGCACCCATTACGGCGAGTGGACCATTGGCTCGGCAGCGGGGCTGACCGTGGCTTGGCTCCGCAGCCAGGATCCCGGCTTGACCCCAGCCCAGATCGTGCCCCAGGGCAAAATGGCCGATTTGCAGCGCTACCTGGTTGCCTACGGCCAGCGACTGCACTGGTAGGCCGTTGCCGCCGCTTTACCCCTGGGCTAGGGAAGATCCTACCCCTCTGCGCCGGAAGGCAGGGGATTGGGATCCCTGTTGGCGCCATAGCGCCGCTGCCGCCACCACACCAGCAGGGGGCTGGCGATGAAGATGCTGGAATAAACCCCCAAGCTGAAGCCGATGAGCAAAGCAATGGCAAACCCCTTCAGGGTGGCTCCCCCAAAAATGGCAATGGCCACCAGGGGCAGCATCGTCGTCAGGGTGGTGTTCAAAGAGCGGGCAAAAGTCTGGTTCAACGACAGGTTCACCACCTCGGCAAAGCTGACCTTGCGGCTGACCAGACGCAGATTTTCCCGGATGCGGTCGTAGATAACCACTGTGTCGTTGACGGAAAAGCCAATGATGGTTAGCAGCGCCACCAAAAACAGGCTGTCCACCTCCATGCCCACCGTCAGGCCCAAAAGGGCAAACAGACCTGTTGTCAGCACCACATCGTGCAGCAAGGCCACAATGGCAAACACTGCGTAATCCCACTGGAAGCGCAGGGCCAGATACACCACAATGAGCCCAAAGGAGATGAGCACCGCCACAAGGCCGGAGCGCAAGAGCAGACGCCCCACCGTCGGGCCTACCGTCTCCACCAGCTTGCGCTCAAAAGGGCCTATCTGTTGCCGCAGCGTGGCTTCTACCGCCAGGCGCTCCTGCTCCGTCAAAGGGGGCATGCGGATCAGGGCTTCTTGGCCCGTCTGGGTGTCCAGTTGGATGATGCTGGTTCCCAGGTCATGTTCCTGCAGAGCCCGCCGCAGCTCGTCGGTGGTGACAGGCTGCTCAAAACGCAGATCCAACAAGGTGCCGCCGGCAAAATCCAGCCCCAGCCGCAGGGGGGTTCCCAGAGAGGCCAGGGAAAAAGCCATGCTGACCAGCCCCACCAGCAACACTGCCAGAGACAAGCTAAACCACAGCCTGCTGCGACCCACGATGTCGAAGCGGTAGTCAAGCGACCGCCGGGATCCCACCGCCGGATCGGTGGGGGATAGCTCTTGAGCTGTCATGATTGAGCCGCCTCCATGCGAACGCCGTAAAACTCAGGTTTGCGCAGGGCGGGGATCCCCATTGCCGCCAAAAGCAGCGTGCGGGTGCAGGTGATGGCCGTGAAAAAGCTCACCAAAATGCCAATGGCCAGGGTTACCGCGAAACCTTTCACCAGCCCCATCCCCAGCCAGAAAAGTACGCCACAGACCAAAAGGGTGGTGACATTGCTGTCGAGGATGCTGCTGAAGGCGCGGTTAAACCCTTCCGAGATGGACTTGTAGATGGACTTGCCGGCCCGCAGCTCCTCTTTGATGCGCTCGAAAATCAGCACATTGGCATCCACCGCCATGCCGATGCTGAGGATGAAGCCGGCGATCCCGGGCAGGGTCATGGTCACCCCCAGCAGTTGGAACAGAGCAAACGTACAGAGGGCGTAGATGAGGAGGGCGATATCGGCAACAAGCCCCGGCAGGCGGTAGTAGGCCACCATGAAGACGAAAACCAGCACCAGGCCGGCAATGCCAGCATAGAGGCTGCGGCGCACGCTCTCTTCCCCCAACGTGGCCCCGACGGTGCGGTTTTCAATGACGCGAATGGGAACGGGAAGCGCCCCCGCCTTGAGCTTCACCGCCAGATCGGTGGCGGTTTCCACTGTGAAATTGCCCGTGATCACCGCCGTCCCGCCGGTAATGCCGGTGCGGGCAAACTCCGGCCCCACAATTGGCGCGCTGATCAGCACGTCGTCCAGAAAAATGCCAATCGGGCGCCCTGTTCCGGCCAACTCGCGGGTGAGCTGAGTAAACTTCTCTGCCCCTGCCGGCTTAAACTCCAGCAACACTTCCCAAGTCTGGGATCCGCGGCGGGGGGCTTGGGGATAGGCGTTGCGCAGCAGATCGCCGGTGAGGCCGACCCGTTCAAACAGGGCGTCGGGATCCTCCCCCGCCGTTATCTCTCCCCGCTCGTTGCGGGGCAGGGCACTGACCGGCACCAGGCCCTTGCGAAACTCCAACCGGGCCGTATCGCCCAAAAGAGCAATGGCCCGATCGGGATCTGCCACCCCCGGCAGCTGCACGAACAGGCGATCTTGGCCGCTGATCTGCACCAGAGGCTCAGCCACCCCCAGGCCGTTGATCCGCTGCTGGATCACCGCCTCTACCCCCTGCATCACCTCAGAGGTAATCTCAGGCACCTCTTCCGTGGGCAAAGCCTGCAGGGTGAGCTGCGTCCCCCCTTTGAGGTCAAGGCCAAGACGAACTTCGCGGCTGAAGCCCAAGTAGACGAGAGCAACCACCACCGCCAAGATAAAGATCAGCCCTCGCAGAACAGCGAGGCGACTGAGCCACAAAGCTGGAGATCTGGCCATACTGCTGAAAGGGTGAGGAACACGGGCGCACTCGATCCGAGGCTTTCAGGATTTTGGCACCTTTTGATCCTATCGCACACGGGATCCCTCACCTGACAAGTCGGAAAACGGCAGCGGCAGGAGCGTCCAAGTAGGGTCTCTGGGGAGCTGCTGCAGAGACAACCGCGAGTTTCTCAGAAGATGGGCGCTCGGCTGCCGAGCCGAGTAAGGAGAAGGTTGAAAGCCGTTAAACCAACGCTGTCTCCTCTTGGTTTGTGCTAGCCCTGGGGCTAGGCTATTGCCATCGCGGGGCAGCAGGCAACATCTGGGTGCGGTTTGGCTCTACCCCGACATCTGCGAGTTCAAGGAGGGAAAGTTGAGGTGAATTGGAGACGGACTTACTATCTCCCTGGATTGCTCTCGGCCCTAGCTTTATGGGGATCCCCCGCCTGGGCCGGAGAGTATTTCACCGAGGAAGTGACCAGCCCTAGCCTGGAGATCATCCACGGCTGGCGGCAGGAAGTGGACGGCATTAACGTCACCATCACCAACACCAGCCTGGGATCTTTTCGGGTGCCGCTGGAAATCGATATGGAGGATCGAACTAGCTGTGAGCGAGCCGACTTAGTGCTGACGAACAATCGCGTTATGCCAATGGGATCCTTTCAAGACTGCATTCTCAACATCTTTCCCTACTTGGATAAATTCATCAACCAAGAAGTCGCCAGCATTCGGGTCGCCCTCAAAGGGCCGGCCCCCCTCCTGGAGATCCCCCTGGAAGAGTCGGATCGGCTGATCTTGGCCCAGGTGGCCAACCAATCGCGGGAAGCCTTTGTCTTCTTTCAGCAGGAGCTGGCCCGCGTCTTGGCGCTCTTGAAGCAGCCCGATCCCGGCCAGGCCGAGACGGCCCCACCGACGGCCAGCCCAACGCCGACTGCTGCCGCCGAATCTGCACCCAACCCGGGAGATTTCGTGATCGTGGGCTCGATTCAGGAAGAACGGGTGGGGGCTGGCAGCCGCCTGAGCGTAGAGGCGATCAACCGCAGCACCCGCACCGTCCTCAACGCTCGTGCTCGCTTCACGTTCTACCGGGGAGAGGAGGTGGTGGAGACGCGGGTGGTCGCGTTTGAACCCAGCGACGTGCCGCCGGGACAACGCGCCTCTGCTAGGGTTCTGAAAACCGATGCCAATTGGGATCGGGTCACCGTCACCTTCCAGTGGCAGTAGGGATCCCTAAGGTGCCAGGGCGTTCCCTCGCAGCAGGCTGCCTAGAGTCTTAACCGTGATCTTGAACTGCACCCAAGGGTTCATGGGCACCACCGTCTTGTAGAGGTAGCTGTCAAAGGTCATCCGCTGCACATCCCGGTCAGCGCACATCTCCACGAAGGCCTCGCGGGTGGCGTTGGAACGGTAGAACACCCGTTGCAAAATGTCCAAAACCTTGTAGGTTAGGCCGTATTGGCGATCCCAGCGCTTGAGGTACAGCTTGAGATCTTCTTCGCTGGGGATGCGCTTCCCGCCCTCGGAGGTCTCGACGATGGTCTCGGCGCACATGCGGCCCGACTTGGCGGCAAAATAGATCCCCTCGCCGCTGGACTTGGTTACATAGCCTGCCGCATCTCCCACCAGGGCTGCCCGACCCACCACACGGCGCGGACGCGGATGCTCTGGGATCGGATGGGCTTCCACCTTGATCACCTGGCCGCCCCGAATCCGCTCGGCAGCGCGGGCGCGGATCCCGGCCTGCAACTTTTGGATCTGGGCTTGGTTGGCCTTCATGGTGCCGGTGCCCACCGCCACGTGGTCGCACTTGGGGAACACCCAGGCATAGAAGTCCGGAGAAACATCGTCCCCCACGTACATCTCTGCCCGCTCCTCGTAGTAGGCCATTTTGTCGTCCGGGAGCCGAATCCGCTCCTGAAAGGCCAGAGCATAGTTGTAGTCGCCGGCACCGATGGCTTCTGCCACCTTGGAGTGAAAGCCATCTGCCCCGATCACCAGATCCACCGCCAGCGAACGGGGTACTCCCCGATTTGAGCCGTCGGAAAAATCGCTGTAGTGCAGGATGTAGGGATCCCGGCCATTTTGGGGGATTTCCAGATGCATCACCTTGCCGTGGATCAGCTCCGCCCCTTTTTGGCGAGCGCGGTTGCGCAAGAAGGCATCCAGGATCTCGCGGCGGCACATGCCGATATACTCATTTTCCTTTTCGAGGGCGATATCCACCTCGTAGTTGGAAGGGGAGATCATCTTCATCTTGCGCACTTTGCGGTCGATAATCTCCTCAGGGAGGTCGAACTCTGAGACCATACAGAGGGGAATAGCGCCCCCGCAGGGCTTGGCGTTGTCTAGCTTCCGCTCAAACAAAAAGGTCTCGATTCCGGCTTGGGCTAGAACTTCGGCGGCAGAGGCTCCGGCTGGGCCACCCCCAACAACAGCAACTCTCAGGCTCAAGGCGCTCTCCTCGCTGCAAGTAGATCGGCTCGTCAGACAGCAGGCATCCTACCACAGCTCCCCAAAAGCGTTGCAAACCTTGACGAAGTATTGCAGTTCGGCGAGGCTCAAGGGAACGTGCTTTGGCGATGGGAACAATAAAAAGGGGTCCGCCCCGTCTGCTTGTCCAGGGGGCGGGGAGCGGAAACCTGCCCTGCAGTCCGGGCTCAGCGCTAGAGGTTCTGAATCATGAGCTTAATTGGCAACATCATTTGGCTGATCTTCGGGGGGTTGCTGACCAGTCTGGGCTATATCTTGGGGGGGCTAAGCCTTTGCCTGACCATCATCGGCATTCCTTTTGGCTGGCAGAGCATCAAACTGGGGTTTGCAGTGCTTGCCCCCTTCGGCAAAGAAGTGGTGGAGTATCCCGATGCCAACAGCCCGCTGCTGCTGATCTTCAACGTGATCTGGCTGTTGCTCTTCGGCTGGCCCCTGGTGCTCAACCACCTCTTCTGGGCTGTGATCCTGGCCGTCACCGTCGTTGGGATCCCCTTTGCCAAACAGCACCTGAAGCTGGTCATCCTGTCTTTGTTGCCTTTTGGCCGGGATCTGCGCTGAAAGAGGGCAAAGTGGGGATCCCTGCAGATTAAGATCACTGCCAAACTCTACCGCGACGGCAAGGGGAGAGGGCGAGCGGCCAGCCGTTGACTGTGATTTGGATCGCCTTCGAACCTCTCATCCGGTCACCAAGACACGGGCGGAAAAGCGAGAGATTGAACTCATCGCAGATGGGGAGAAAACCATGCGCAGCATCTGGCTCGCGGGGGTAGTCGCTGCTTTGGCTCTGCTGGCGGCTATGTCTTTGGCTCAATCGGATCCCCAGGAAGAGTGGCTGCACGGCGAGCAGTGTGGCACAGAGGGGCCGGTCATCTGTCTGGAGTGACGTTCTCCTCAGCCCGGATTTCAGAGGGGCTCTATCTGGGTCACTTCTACCCGGCTCTCTGGCCCTAGGCTGATGCGGAACTGTTTGGCACCCGTCGGCAAGGGATCCGGCGGCAACTCCGGCAGGTCGGCAAGAGGAGTTTCGGCGCGGCGTTCCCGGGCCAGCTCATTCTCCGGCTCGGCAGCCAGCAGGGATCCCGCCGCATCCACCGTTACTCGATAGATCAAGCTCTCCTGCAAATCGGGAGGAGACTGCCATTGCTGGGCCAGGGTGTTTTGCAGCCGCAGCAGAGGATCTCCAGAGGCTTCCGGCGCGGTGAGCTGCTCCTGGGCCGAGTTGAAAGCAGTGGGAGCCCTCTTCTCCGGGGTGCGGCTGGCCCAGATCCCGACCCCGGCCACCAGGGCGATCCCTCCCACCAGCAGGGCAGCGATCCCGGCAGGCTGTCGATACCAAGCCCGCGTTACCGGCGTTCCCAGGCTGGCCAGTTGGGGAATGTCATCGGCCACCTGAGAGAGGTTCTCCAACAGGTCGTACAACTGGGTCATCGACAGATCCACTTGGGCAATCTGATTCTCCCCTTGGCGCACCGTGAGGCGATGAAAAATAAAATCCAGCGGACGGATGGCCACAGTACCGCTGAAGGTTCCCTTGGGCGCGCCGCTGAGCTGGGATCCGACGTAGCGGTCGATCACCGCGATCAAATCGCTGAGCCAAACACTGTCCCCCTGCAGAGTTTTGGTGGTCTCCCCCTGGCGAATTTCCAACTGACACTCGAAGTTCTGCTGGATGGCTCGCAGGGGCGGCGTTGAGGAACCCTCGGCAGCTTCGGGCAGGCCAGGTGCCTCTCCCCGCACCGTGAGGGTCGAGGTGGGCTGTTGATAGGTATGACTGATAAGGGTGAGACTGGGCATGGCAACTGGCGGGCAAACAACACAAGCAAGGAGCCTATTTCAGGAAGAGGGCAAAGCATCCGATCCGGAGCTATGGGCTACCTCCCCTTCTTCGTCGCTGCCGGCGGGCAGATCCATCTCAGGGCGGTTGAGCAGGGCTTTCCATAGACGCTGGGCCCCTCTTGGGCTGCTGTAAAACATCAGCTCGATCAAGATGCGCAGAGCCAGCTCGGCGAGGCTGTTCTCGTCACGCACATCCCCATCCACCATGCGGCTGCGGTAGTGGGAGATAAACTCATCTAGATAGTCGCCCACCAGTGGCTGACGGAAAGGGCTGAGCTCCTGTTCAACAGCAGCTTCCAGTTGCTCCAAGGTGCTGCGGATACGGGCCTGCTGCTGAGCAGCCAGATGAGCAATCACCAGCACCAGGGCGCGCGCCTCTTCGATATCGACTTCTTTTCGCCCACCGCTGCTGCGGCGCAGAGGGTTGGCGTTGCGCAGCCGCCAGAGAGCCACCCGATCGCCGATCTGCTTTTCCAAGTTCAGGGCTTTGGCTGCAGCCAGAACCGCCTCGGAAATTTCTCCGCTCAGGGACTCCAGCCCCAGCAACAGCAAATCCAACTGGGCTTTGATGGTTCCGGTAGCTGTGGTGAGGCCGGCGGGCCGAGGGTCTAGCTGAGTCTGCTTAGGTTCCACCGTCACGCTGTCAATGGGAGCTTTTTGCTTTGATAGGACTCTATGATCTCCTGTCTGGGGCAAACCTGCAACCGGATCCCTCCTGCGCTTGATTCTGACCCTTGCCAAGGGCTTGGATGACGACATCCGGCAGGCGCTGGGCATTGTCCCGCTCTTTCTCGCTTCTTGAGAGTTCCCCAACCAGATTAGAAGTCAGACCGAGTTGTTCTGGGTCAGTTGTTGTTTTTGCAACGAACCCATTTTCTCAGCCTGTTTGCCCTTGAGAAAAAGAGGGGGTAGGAGGCGCTGTCGGTATGGGTTGACCTAGGATAGTGTATGATTCAAGCCTATAGCGGGTGAGAAGAGAGGGGGATCCGCATTTTGCGGCTTGATTGCCTGACTGTTCCCAGTCTGCCCTTTCTGACCACCTCAGCTCCGGGCGTATCCACAGATGAGCATGAGCGCTCCTGCTGCCCAACCCAGCCCTCCTCACTTGGTCTTGATCTTCACGGATCGGATGGGTCGGCGCGGCGTTGTCTTAGACAAGATTTACTACTCGGTGGGCCGGGCAGCCAGCAACCACATCCGCCTCTACGACTCTTGTGTTTCCCGCGAACACGCCCTGATCATCCGCATCCCGGAAGAGAACCGGGCTGGGTACGGCTATATGATCTTTGACGGCAGTTCCGCATCCCGCCGCAGCACCAATGGTTTGTTCGTCAACGGCAAGCGGGTTTTGTCTCATCGGCTACAGCTTTTGGACAAGATAGGGTTTGGGCCCAATGTAACCGCCATCGTGGAGAGCACCGACCGCCTCAGCCCGGAGACGCTGGCAGCCCTGTTGAGGCCGCCGGCCCTCGGCGACAATGTAACCCCAACCGGATCCCAGAGAGAAACCTTGAAAGAGACGCCCAGAGAGAACGACGACTTCACCGCCGCTTGATGGCGTGAATGGTTTTCAATCCAACCCCCTGCCGAGTTTTGGGTTCCCGTGACTCCCACTCCCCCTGCCCTGAGCGGCTACTGGCAAAATGGCTTTGACCTGGAAGCTCACCTGGGATCCTTTCTCGGCCTCAAGGCCGCCGAGCTGCGGGAGAAGCTGCGGCTTGGCCAGCAACAGTTGGCAGAGCTGGGCCGGCGCGACTTCATCTGGGATCAGGCGGAGATCTTTTACCGGGATCGGGTGGGATCCGCCTATTTGCTGGACTTGGCAGCTTGGCACCTGAGCAGCACCGACTACATCGGCGATACCCTGCGCCTGGTGGCCGACCATGCCCGTGGGCGGGTGTTGGATTTTGGCGGCGGCATCGGCACCCACGCCATTGGGGCAGCCCTCTGCCCAGAAGTGGAGCAGGTGATTTTTTGGGATATCAACCCCATCCATCGGCAGTTTGTACAACTGCGCGCGGAAAAATTGGGTCTAAGCGAGCAGATCCACTGTCCAGAAAGCTTGCCAGAAGGGATCTTTGATACCATTATCTGCTTTGATGTGGTGGAACACCTGCCAGATCCAGCAGCTCAGTTGCGTCAGTTTTACGCTTGGCTCAAGCCGGAAGGTAAGTTGTTGATCAACTGGTATTTTTTCAAGGGGTTTAACGACGAGTTTCCTTTCCACCTGGACGATCCCCAGAAAGTTGAGCAATTCTTCCAGGTGCTGCAAAGTCACTTTTTGGAAGTGTTTCATCCCTATCTCATCACTGCCCGCTGCTACCGCAAGTGGAATAAAGGCTGAGACTGGAGAAAACCCAAGTGCTGCGCTATTTGCAGGTGTTGTGGTTGTTTTGGAGCACTTCTGTAGCTGCAGAAATGGAGTACCGGGCCAATTTTGTCTTTGCCAGCCTCAGCAGCTTGGGCGGCCTGGGGTCAGCTTTGTTTGGGCTGTCGCTGTTCTACCAGCAGGGGCACCGCCTGGGGGGCTGGAGCTGGCCGGAGGCGCTCATCGTCTTGGGGGTGTTCACCATTTTGCAGGGGGTGTCGGCCAGCCTTTTTAACGTCAACTTAAACCGCATCGTGCAACAAGTTCAGGAAGGCACCCTGGATTTTGTGTTGCTCAAGCCCATCAGCAGTCAGTTTTGGCTGTCAACTCGGGTGTTTTCTCCCTGGGGCCTGGTGGATATTGGCTGTGGCCTGTTGTTAATTCTCTACGCCGGGATCCAGTTGCGGCTGCCGGCCTGGGCCTATGTTCTGGGTCTAGTGCCCCTTTTGCTGGGGTTGGTCATCCTCTACAGCCTCTGGTTTATGCTGGGGGCCACCAGCATCTGGTTTGTCAAGATCTACAACGTCACCGAGGTGTTGCGGGGCTTGGTGGAGGCGGGGCGATTCCCGCTGGTGGCCTATCCGGTGGCCTATCGGTTGTTTTTTACCTTCGTCGTGCCGGTGGCTTTCTTGACCACCGTGCCGGCAGAAGCCTTGCTGGGTCGGATCCAGTGGCCCTGGCTTGTGGGATCCGCCCTGCTGGCGGCGGGGCTGCTGTGGGGATCCCATTTGTTCTGGCGCTTTGCCCTGCGCTTTTACACCAGCGCCTCTAGTTAAAATCTCCGTCCAAACCTCTCCATCCTGAGCATCCAAGCAGGGAGGATGGGAGTAATTGCTACAGAAGCGCCCCACGCGCTCCCCTTTGGGAAGAACAATTGGCCTTCCCCCTCAATGGAAGGGCAAAAGCGGATTCTCGGCTGGGGGATGGGATCCCTCTAGCCTGCCTTTCTAGCGGCAAAAGAGAGTGCTGCTTGCCGCAGCAATCTGCAGCCACCTGTCTTGTGGCGCAGAGGGGTGTTTTGTTGTCAACAATCCTGACACCGACTGAGACAATTTGTCAATTTTTTAAGGAGCATTTTCCATGCGCAAGCACCTGCAGTGTGTGGCCGTATCTGTGGCAGCCGGTAGCTTAGCTCTGCTGGGCTGCAGCAACAGCAATGCTTCTCCGATGGCGATGATCCCCTCCCAAGCAGATTTGGTGGCCCTGGGCAGCGGCAACCGCCTCACCTTCATCCGCTCCACCGATGCCTCGGTACAGGGATCCCTGACGGTGACGGGGGTGAGTGGTAGTTTGATCGGTATTGATGTGCGTCCTGCCAATCGCCTGCTCTACGGCCTCACCGACGCCAACATCCTCTACACCATTAACTTGCAGACCGGCGCCGCTACGGTGGCCAGTACCCTGTCGGTTCCCTTTACGGCGGGTACGCTGTCCGGCATGGATTTCAACCCCGTTCCGGATCGGCTGCGCCTGGTGGGAGCCAACGGCCAGAACTTCCGCATCAATGTGGACACGGGCGAAGTGATCCAAGATAGACCTTTGGCCTTTGGCCCAATGGAACTGCAGGGATCCCGACCGGCTGTTACCGCCGCCGCCTACACCAACAACGTGGCCGGCACCCAATCCACACGGCTGTTGAACATCGACGGCGAGCGCAACCTGCTGCTGTTCCAGAATCCGCCCAACGAGGGGGTGCAAATGCCGATTGGCCCCCTGGGCGTGAACTTCGGCCCGGTGGGCGGGTTTGACATCCGCACGGTCGGCGGGGTGGATACCGGCTTTGCCATCGGCGGCTCCACCCTGTATCGAATTGACCTGAATACAGGTCGCGCCACCTCTGTGGGCACGCTGCCGGGTGGGCCGTTCTTTGGCTTGGCTGCCTTCTAGATCGGCCAGGTTGTTACAATTCCAGTCATTTTTCTGGCCAATTGTTGCTGTTTTGTTTCGGCCCGATTCCAGCTCGGGATTGAGCCTTCTGTACTTCTTCAAGTAGGGTTGACCTCCATCTATGCAGGCGATAGATTATGGGAGCCGCTGTCCTTTCTGGCTTGCCTTAGGCAAGGCCTGCTTCTTACTAAGTGCTTTCTCGTCGCCGTTTTGTTTTCTCCTTCCCCCCATGAAGATCGAGGATGACAAAGCCAAGGGATCTCTGCAGGAGAGAAGCGATGCAGAGGTATTTTCAGCCCTCAAGGCAGGCCAGTCGCAAGCTTTGGCTATCCTCTACGACCGCCACGCCGGTTTGGTATACGGAATCGCCTGCAAGATGCTGGGCAACTCTGCCGAGGCCGAAGATCTGACGCAGGACATTTTTTTGAGTTTGGCCCGTTCTTCCTTCGATCCCAAGCGGGGATCCCTGCGCACTTACCTGGGCATTTTGGCCCGCTCCCGCTGTTTGGATCGGCTGCGCTCTTGGCGCAATCGACAGCGATCCCTGGAACGGGGCAGAGTGGAATTACAGGGCGATGCCGCCGAGGATCCGGCCCTGGAGCAGTTGGCCGGGGCAGAGCAGGCGGTCGAGGTGCAAACGGCTTTGGCCCAGCTATCTGAACATCAACGCCAAATCCTCAAAATGGCCTATTACGAAGGCATGAGCCAAACAGAAATTGCCAAGCAATTGAATCTGCCTTTGGGAACGGTTAAAGCCAGAGCCCGCCGAGGCTTGCTGCGGCTGCGCGAGTTGCTGGGAGGCGCCCCATGAAAGCCGAGTCTGTGTCTCCCGAAGAACTGCAACTGTGGCTGGCCGGCTACGTGCTGGGGGATCTCTCCCCGGAAGAGGCCGACCGCCTGGAAGCGGTGCTCAAGCTGCGCCCGGAGCTGCAGCAGGAGCTGCAAGCCCTGCAACAGACCCTGGAAAGGGCCTACGGCGTCGAAGAGAAGCAACCTCCCCCCGCGCTGCGGGCTTCTCTGCTGCAAGCCTACACAGAGCCGGCGCCCAAACCCCTCTCCACGACAATTCAGGGATCCCCTCGCTGGCGGGGCCTGGCGGCATTGGCAGCAGGGTTAATCGTGGCTTTGGGACTGGGGAATCTCTACCTGTGGCGCAGGCTGCAACTGGCCCAGACGCAAGGGATCCCGGTCGAGGTGGTGACATATGAATTGCAACCGACGGCAGAAAACGTGACTGGCTCGGTTACGGTGGAGGTGGATCCGCAGCGCTTGCAGGGGAGGCTGGTAGCCCGCGGTTTGCCGCCGCTGCCGGAAGGCCGCGTCTATGCGCTCTGGGTGGTGCTGGAGCCGGAAGCGCCCTTCACCAAAGATAGGGCGGGGGCGATCCTCACCACAGCTTTCCGGGTGGATGCGGCGGGAAACCAAGAACAGGAGCTGCGCTTGCCACCGGTGTTCGCATCCACAGAATGGGTGCGGGCAGTGGCCATTACCGAAGAAGACGGCAGCCGGCCCCAAGAGCACCAGGGATCCCCTCTGTGGATTTCCGGCTAGCGGGAGCAGTGGCCAACCAACATAGGTTCGTCGGCGGAGGCAAGGCATGGATCTAGCCAGGATCCCTCTGCTTAAGCGACTGGCGGAGCACTCTCGCCGATGTGGATCGGCAAAACAGGGATCCCGAGCCACCCTGCCGTTGGGAAAAGTTGTGGGCGCACCGGAAGCGTAACAGCATTAAGATGATGGTCACTACCCCGGCACAGCAAAAGCCAACTTGGAGGCCACCCTATGGGCGAAGCCAAGCGCCGCAAAACCCGAAACAGACCGACTCCCGACCAAGAGCTGCTCTTTCCCCAGCTCAAAGACATTCCTCTCACCAAAGCCCAAGCCCGCACGATCTACAATTGGACAACTCGAGGCGCTTGGGCCGGCATTATTCTCCTGGCCATTGTCTGGGTGGTGGTGCGATTTGTGGGGCCTGCCCTGGGCTGGTGGCACCTGGTGGGCTAGCCGGCTGGATCCCTTGAGTCTCCTTGGAGTTTTCCTATGCGATCCTACTTGGCAGCCGCCCTGCAGATGACCAGCACCCCCGATCTGGCCGGCAACTTGCAACAGGCAGAGGAGTGGATTGACTTTGCGGCGCGCCGGGGCTGTGAGCTGGTGACCTTGCCGGAAAACTTTGCCTTCATGGGGCCAGAGGAAGAGAAAGTTCGTCTTGCTCCAGAGATCGCGCAGCGGGCGGAGGAATTCTTGGCCAAGATGGCCCAGCGCTACCAGGTGTTTGTGCTGGGCGGGGGATACCCGGTGCCGGATGGACAGGGCAAGGTGTACAACACGGCGGCCCTCTACAGCCCCGAGGGCAAGGAGCTGGCCCGCTACCGCAAGATCCACCTCTTCGACGTCAACCTGCCCGACGGCAACACCTACCGCGAGTCGAACACGGTGGTGAGCGGCAACGAGGTGGTTGTCTGCCAGGAGGAGCGGCTAGGCACCCTTGGTTTGTCGGTCTGTTACGACGTGCGCTTTCCTGAGCTATATCGCTCCTTGGTGGATCGAGGGGCAGAAGTGTTGTTGATCCCCGCCGCCTTTACCGCCTACACGGGTCGGGATCACTGGCAGGTTTTGCTGCAGTGTCGGGCCATTGAAAACACCTGCTACGTGATCGCCCCCGCCCAGGTGGGCACCCACTACGAGCGGCGACAATGTCATGGCCACGCCATGATCGTGGATCCCTGGGGGACGATCCTGGCGGATGCCGGCGGCGAAAAACCAGGAGTGGCCATTGCCGAGATCGCCCCAGAGCGGCTACAGCTTATCCGGCGGCAGATGCCCTCGCTGCAACACCGCCGGCTGGCCTGTGCCGTTACTCCCTAGGGATCCCCTATGCCTTGGCCGCCGCTGATTCTCTACAGCAAGCCCGGATGCCACCTCTGCGAGGGCCTAGCGGAGAAATTGCGGCAGATCCCCGAAATCGGCGAGCTGGAAATCCGCGACATCACCGCCAACCCCGCCTGGTGGGAGCGCTACCACCTGGAGGTTCCCGTGCTGAAGGTGGCCGGGGATCCCGAACGGCTTTTGCCTCGCCCCTCGCCGCGGCTGACGGCGGCGCAGTTGCGCGCCTGGCTGGGACAACAGTTGGGTTGCCTATCGGGAGGCTAGCGCTTCGCTGCGGGCGGTATAGCCAGCTTGGCGCAAAGCTGCCACGGTGGCCTCGGCATCTTTAACCCAAAATTGGGATCCCAGCCTCACCCAGAGCGTGTGGGGAGGGGCGACGATGGCCGCCACAACAGGGATGCGATTTTCTTCCTTGGCTTCCGAACGTTGGCGGGCAAGCAATGTTTGCAAACGGTATCGATCCTCCAATGTCCCAGCCGAGTCCAGAGGGAGTTCCACCGTAACCCAACTCACCGATTCAATCGGCTGTAAGTCCTCGACAATCAATTGCACCTGTTCATCCCGCTGATCCACCTTGGCCCAGATAAAGAGCCGTTGATCCACCTCCAGACGATGGCGCAAACGTTCGTAAGTTTTGGGGAAGATCACCGCTTCGCAACTGCCGGTGAGATCTTCCAGTTGCAAAATGGCCATGCGATCCCCTCTCTTGGTGGTTACCGTTTTAATGGCGGTCAGCAGGGCCAGAATGCCTACAGAAGTATCGGCTGCGTAGCCGCTCAAATCGGAGAGGTTAACAGGAGCCAACAGCCGCGCCTGCTCTTGAATCCGCCGCAGCGGGTGATCCGAAACATAAAAGCCCAACAGCTCCCGTTCTAGCCTTAACTTTTCTTGCGGTGGAAAATCTTCAGTTGCAGGCCCCCGCGGAGCTTCAATAAATCCCTGGTCGTTGCCCAACAAATCAAACAGGCTGGCTTGGCCAATGGCTTTGGACTTAGCCTGCTCCGCTGCCCAATTGAGGATGGGATCCAGATCCGCCATTAGCTGTTTGCGGTTGCCGGAAATACCATCAAAAGCGCCCGCACAGATCAACGACTCGATGGCGCGGCGGTTGACCACGCGCAGATCCACCCGCTGGCAAAAATCGGCCAAAGAGGTGAAGGGGCCTCCGGCCTGGCGGGCAGCCAGAATGTTTTGAATCGCCCCCTCGCCCACATTCTTCACTGCTCCTAGACCAAACAAAATGCTGGATCCCTGAGGGGTAAAGTCCAGGCCAGAACGGTTGATATCCGGCGGCTCAATTTGGATCCCGATCGACAGGCAATAGGTGATGTAGCGCTGGACCTTGTCTTGATCCCCTCCCACAGAAGAAAGCAGCGCCGCCATGTATTCTGTTGGATAATTGGCCTTGAGATAGGCTGTCTGGAAAGTAATCAGTCCATAGGCCGTAGAGTGGGATTTGTTGAAGCAATACTCGGCAAAAGCAACCATTTGGTCAAATAGCTCCGTAGCCACTTCCTTGGCCACACCTCGCTCTACTGCCCCTCGGACGAATTGCTCCCGGTGTTTCTCCATCTCGGAAACTTTCTTTTTTCCCATCGCCCTCCGCAATAGATCAGCCTGGCCCAGGGTATAGCCGGCCATGTCCTGGGCAATGCGCATGATCTGTTCTTGGTAGAGAATGGCGCCATAGGTATCTTGAAGGATTGGCTTGAGGAGAT
>NZ_JANSHG010000023.1:0-21541 GCF_047461555.1 Synechococcus sp. WC101 | reverse complement strand
GCAACCACATCTCCATCGACGGCAGCACGGAAATTGCCTTTACCGAAGATGTGGGCAAGCGCTACGAGGCCTACGGGTGGCATGTGCAAAAAGTGGAAGATGGCAACCACGACCTGAAGGGAATTGCCGCCGCTATCCAGAAAGCTAAAGAAGTTACCGACAAGCCTTCCTTGATCATTGTCGAGACCACCATCGGCTACGGATCCCCCAACAAAGCCGGCACGGAGAGCGTCCACGGGGCGCCGCTGGGGCCAGAGGAGGTGAAACTCACCAAACAAAATCTGGGCTGGCCGCTGGAGCCGGAGTTCTACATTCCCGACGAGGTGCTGGCCCACTTCCGCCAGGCCATCGATAAGGGGGCCAAGGCCGAGGCGGAGTGGAACGAGCGCTTTGCCGCCTACGAGAAGGCCTACCCGGAAGAGGCCGCCGAATTCAAGCGCATCATGGCCGGGGAGCTGCCCGCAGGCTGGAAAGAAGCGTTGGCTCCCATTGCCGAAACCGGCAAAGAATCCACCCGCAACCTCTCCAAGTTTTGTCTCAATGCTTTGGCCAAGGCGGTGCCAGAGCTGCTGGGCGGATCCGCCGATCTGGCCCACTCCAACATGACCTATTTAAAGGGGATCCCGGAGTTCCAGGCCGGCTCCTATCATGGGCGCAACTTCCGCTTTGGCGTACGGGAACACGGTATGGGGGCGATTGCCAACGGCATAGCCCTGCACGGCGGCCTCATTCCCTACGACGCCACCTTCTTGGTCTTCAGCGACTACATGCGGCCGGCCATTCGCCTGTCGGCCCTCTCGCGGGCGCGGGTGCTCCATATTATGACCCACGACTCCATTGCCCTGGGAGAAGACGGCCCCACCCACCAGCCCATTGAGACGCTGGCTTCCCTGCGGGCCATCCCCAACCTCTACGTCATCCGCCCCGCTGATGCCCGCGAGACGGTGGGAGCCTACCAAGTAGCCCTTGAGTCCACCTCCACCCCTTCGGTGCTGGTGTTTACCCGGCAGGCGGTTAACCCCGTGGAAGGCACCTCCATTGAGGGGGTGGCCAAGGGGGCCTATGTAGTGGTGGATACTCCCAACCCAGAACTGATCCTAATCGCCACCGGCTCAGAGCTGGAGCTGGCGGTGAAGGCCGCTGCCCAACTGCAGCAGGAAGGCCGGGCGGTACGGGTGGTCTCCATGCCCTGCATGGAGCTATTTGAGGCCCAGCCCCAGAGCTACCGCGACGAGGTCTTGCCCCCCAAGGTCACCAAGCGCGTCTCCGTCGAGGCGGGATCCACCTTTGGCTGGCACAAGTACCTGGGCTTTGAGGGGGTGGCCATCGGCATCGACCGCTTCGGCGCTTCTGCCCCCGGCCCCGTGTGCATGGAGAAGTTCGGCTTCACGGTGGAGAATGTGCTCAATACCGCGCGCCGTCTCCTAAGCTAAGGTTTCTGCTCCTCCGGCCTAAACCCAGCAGGGATCCCTTCTCTGCTGGGTCTTTTTTGCTGCCCAATGGTGGCACAACTTGACAAGACTTAGCGAAGGCTGACAACTTGTTCAGCAGGACTTGCAAAACATTGCAGTTGTTTCAAACAAGGTTAAGACCCTTGCCCCCTCCCCCCCACCTCCTTTCCCCTTGTGGGAGAGGGGAGCGAGAAAGTTGTTTCATAGTTTCATAACTTTGTTTAAAACGACCCCAGATCCGCTTTCCTCTGGAAAGCTAACCCTTTCCACCCCCGCCTTGAAGGGAAAACGTTGGCTTCTGGCGACATGCTGATGTTCCTGGAGCAACTGAGGATCTGACAGCTCGGCCTACTGCAGGAAGCCCGCCAGCAAAATCACCGCTCCCCCCACGACGGCCAAAATCGTCAGTACCCGGCCTGCGTTGGCACTGCCCTTCCAGGAGTAGTTTTTCTCCGGTTTTTCCAGTTTTTCTGGCATAGCCATGCCTCTTTATGCCCCGTTAACTCTAATTTAACCTTCTCCCCCGGAATTTCTGCCGTGCGGTGCTGCGGTAGCTGGAAGGGGAGCTTGCTGAGGCGTACCCTTGAAAAAACAGCGACCACCTGGCCCGGCCAGCCCTTTTTGGGAACAATACAAGCAGGCAAGGAAGGGGATCCCAATTTCAAGGCGCATTCTGAGGCAGAGGCATGAGGTACGCGAAAGGAAGCAAAAGACTCGGCTTGATCATGGTCGCTTTGTCAGCCTGGGTGGGTGGACACCGTGCTGTCGCTCAGCCTGCCTTTCGGACAGTGCCGCTGCCTCGCCTGCCGGTGGGTGTGGATCAATTGGTCTTCGATCGCCCGGTGGCCCGCTTCAACCCCAACCTGCCTGCTGAGCTGGTGATCCACAATCGCACCGGCCTGCCTCTGGAATACGGCTTTACCGATCCGCGCCAGAAGGTGTCGGAACTTCCGCCGGGAGAAACGCTGCGTCTGAGCAACCTGCCGATCCCCAACTGCATGGCCATCAACACGCCGATGTTGTCCCCAGTGGGCTACCGGGTGAGCGTGGATCCCTTGAATGTAATCACCGTAGAGGTGCGCCTGGTCAACGATGTCTCCGGCGACCATTGTCTCGATTTACAAGAGACAGGCGCTATTTTCGTGAATTGATGCCAGCTTGAACGGGCAAAAGATAGCCTTTGGGATCCCGACCGGGTTCTAAACTTTGCGAAGATGAACGCCGCATCCCCCTATATCCCCCCGTACACGGGGGGACTGGGGGGCGGGGGGATCCGGGAACGTAGCCACCGACCGCCGCGCAGCAAAACCGAGCGTCGGCGGTCCAATAGTTGGGCGTTCTATCAACTGAGGCAGTTTGTGCACTACAAGGCAGCGAGAGCAGGGATCCAGGTTGTGGTGGTGCCACCTGCCTACAGCTCGCAGACCTGCCACCAGTGTTTTTGGATTGAGCAACGGGAAGGGAAGCATTTTCGTTGTGTGAACCCGCTCTGTGGTTGGGAAGGGGATGCAGATTTTAACGGTGCCAACGGGATTGCACTTTTGGGGGTTGCTGTAAACCAGCCCCCCTACATCCCCCCGCATGCGGGGGGACAAGAGGGGGGCCCGTGGTTGGCTTGCCAACTGCAGGGCTACCAAAAGCCCGCTTCGTACCCCCCTCAATCCCCCCGCCCCCCTGCCCCCGTATACGGGGGTTGGGGGCTGGAAGGGGGGCGGTCGGAGCCGGGTAGTTTACATGGCAGTCAACCTTACTCGAATCTGACGTTGGAGCTGGGTCTGTTGGAGAGCCAACCCGAGGTTTAGGCGTATCGACAGCAATCGACCCCTATGACAGGATGCAAACAGGATGTCCAGGTCGATGTTCTTGTAGACTTTGCTCTGCCTTTGAGCTACTCGCCTGTAACCTAACTGAAGTGTCCTTTACTTTTACTTTTTTTGGATGGTCTCATGAGCGATAACTTGTATTCTTGGTTTCCCCGTGCCTTGGTGATGGGCGCTGCGGTGGTGGGGTTGTCGGGCCTGCCGGCAAGGGCTCAACAAATTACGGATCCCAGCCCGGCTCAAGCGGCCACCAATGTGGAGCCCACCTCGCCAATCTCGGCTTCTTTTCGCAGCCAAGATGGGGTCAGCGTGCGTCCGGAGACGGTGCGGGTTTTTGTGGATGGCAAAGATGTTACTGCCGAGTCGGTGATTACCCGGGATTTCTTCACCTACCGTCCCTCGCAGCCGCTACCGCCGGGACGGCGGGAAGTCCTGCTGGAGTTCACCAATACCCAGGGGGTGACCCGCCGCGTGACCTGGAGCTTCACCGTGGGTAACCCCGTCCGCGCCTCTATCGACCTGGTGGATCACAACGCCGGCAATCGCCCCTTGGCGGCGGGCGAGATCCTGCTGGTAACCGTCAAAGGCACTCCTTCCAGCCGGGTAACCGTTTACCTTGTCCAGGACGGGCGGCAGGTGCAAACCCTGCCGGCTCAGGAAGTTTCCAGCGGCACCTATGTGGTCAACGCCCTGATCGAGCCAAAAGATGCCACCCGCGAAGGGATCGTCATCGCTCGCCTGGAAAACGGCGGCCAGGTGCGCTTTATGACCGCAGAACAGCCCGCCCGCCTGATCGAGGGGGCCGCCGGTGGTATCCAGCGGCTCGCCACCCAAGAGGTTGCCGCGACGATCAGCCTCTCCAGCCTGCTGCCCCAGATCACCAACCTGCGCGATGGGGATCGGGTTTCCGGCTCTTCCTTTACGCTGCAGGGCACGACGGCTCCCAACGCTTCGGTGCGGGTGAATGTAACGGCTTCGACCTCGCTGGGGGGCATCATCAGCGCCCAACAGACGGTGACCAACCAAACTGTGCAAGCCGATGCCCAGGGCCGCTTCACCGTTACGGTGCGGCCGCCCATTCCGGCCTCCGGCACGGTGTATCAGATCAATCTCACGGCCACTTCCGGCAACCAAACCAGCCCGACGGTAACCTTGCGCCTCACCCAGCAGTAGCCTGTCCCCTTGGCTGGACTGAGAGTGTCGCCCTGCCGGCCTGGCAGTGGCGCCCAAGCTCCCCTCTCCCAGAGGGAGAGGGGCTGGGGGTGAGGGTCAATGGAAAGGCGGCTGAGAGATTTTTGGATTCTCAGAGTTTGCAGTTGGCGGGGATCCCTGGCGGTCTTGAGCGCGGGTTGGGGAGAGAGAAGACCGCTGTTGCCAGCGCCACAGGATCCCGGCCATGACCAAGGCGGGCGAGACGATCATGGCCAGGATCACCGGCAGGGTCTCCGGCAAGGCCAAGTAGGGGCCGCCATATTTGATGGCCGCGCTGATCCCGGCAGCGGCCACCATCAATTGCAGGGCAAACCAGAGGGTTTTGGGTTTCATGGTTGGCTGGGATCCCCTACCATGGCCGTGAGGATGCCGGCAACGCTCTTCAGATCTTCCGGTACTCGGTACAAAGTCAAGTCTTGTCGGATTGTCCGCGGATCCCCAAGGATCTGCCCGAACTGCCAGATAGATCCAATGGTAACAGCGCCGTAGATCTGCGCTTGCGGCTCCACCTGGGCCAGGGCGATCATCTCCACCGCCATTTGGACAAAAGCCCGCGTCAGATCGTCCTTTTTGGCTTCAACCACCAGCAGGATGTTCTTGCCCCGCAAGAGATAATCAAGGCTGCCCTTGAGCCAATTGTTGACCATCAGGGGATATTCCAGCCGCAAAGGAACTCGACAGTGAAGAGCCACTTCCGTCAGCACAGGGGCCACCAGCAGCTCTCGGCGGGCTGTCTCGCTGGTGAGGCTGACCAAAGGCAACAATTGTCGGATCCGGTTTTTCAGAGCTGGGGTTTGGGGTGGGGCAGGGGCAACGGGCCATGTCCACTCTCCTATCTCCAGACGGTAGCTAAACTGAGCCAGGATTTCCTCTGGCTCGTAGGGCATCTCAAAATAAGAGCGAAAAGTATAGGATTCGTCTTCCTTGAGAAGAGAGAGGTTCAGCATTGGTTACGACAAAAGCCCTGCTCAATCTGGCACAGCCAGAGCGGCAGCAATCCGCTCTTTGAGGGTAGCCACCACTTCCTCAATGGGAATTTCTACCGCTTGGCCGGTGGCCCGCTCGGCCAATTCCACCTTGCCTTGCTTAAGGCTGCGCCCGGTGGTAAGGCGGTAAGGGATCCCGATGAGATCCGCATCTTTGAACTTGACGCCGGCCCGCTCGTCCCGGTCGTCCCAGAGGGTCTCGATGCCGGCAGCAGCCAGTTCCTGCACCAATTTTTCCGCCACCTTCGTCTGCTCTGGGTCGGAGACGTTGGGCACCACCACCACCACGTGATAAGGGGCGATCGCCACCGGCCAGATGATCCCATTGGCATCGTGGGACTGTTCCACCGCCGCCTGGGCCAGGCGCGATACCCCAATGCCGTAGCAGCCCATCCACAGGGGCTGCTCGGATCCCTGCTCGTCGGTAAAGCTGGCCCGCATCGGCAGCGAAAACTTGAGGCCCAACTGGAAAATATGGCCGATCTCAATGCCGCGGGCGGTTTCCAGAATCTGGTCGGGGTTGAGCAGACAGCGATCCCCGGCTTGCGCTTTGCGCACGTCCACCACCTCCGGCAGGGGGTACTGCTCGCCCCAGTTGGCCCCCACTACGTGCCGCCCCACCTGGTTGCTGCCGGTTACAAAGTTTTTCAGCAGGGCTGCCGTCTGGTCGGCCAGGCGCAGGATCTGAGGGGCCAGGTTTTTCTGCCGGCCCAGGCAGCTATCCGGCAGGTCGGGCGCGATGTAGCCCACGGGGATCGGATCCCCTTGCCAGCTTTTTTGGATCTCCGCATCCGCCAAGGTGAGCTTGAGCAACTTGTTGGCTTGGTAGCGCTCCGCCAGACGGTTGAGGTGGTTGGCCAGCTTCACCTCATTGACTTCTTGATCGCCGCGGATGCTCAGCAGCACCACCACCCGTAGGCCGTTGTCGTAAAGGGCTTGGTAGAGGACGTTTTTGACAATCAGAGTGGGGGAGATCTTCAAGAAATTGGCCAGCTTCTCGATGGTTTCCGTTCCCGGCGTGTCCAGAACCTGGAAGGTGGTGTAGGGGGAGTCTGCTGCTGGCGGCGGAAGGGAGACGGCCTTCTCCACATTGGCGGCATAGGAGCCATCAGGAGTGTAGAGGATCTCGTCTTCTCCGGCAGAGGCCAACACCATAAACTCCTGCGAGGCTGCCGATGGCCCCCCGATGGCGCCGGCGTCGGCCTCCACCACGCGGAACTCCAGCCCGCAGCGGCGCAGGATGCGGCCGTAGGCCTGGTACATGTCCTGGTAGGTCTGGCGCAGGCTCTCTTCGTTGGCGTGGAAGGAGTAGGCGTCTTTCATGAGGAATTCCCGCCCGCGCAGCAGGCCAAAGCGGGGTCGAATCTCGTCGCGGAACTTGGTCTGGATTTGATAGAGAATTTGCGGCAACTGGCGATAGGAGCGAATGAGATCCCGGGCCAGCAGGGTAATCACCTCTTCGTGGGTAGGGCCCAGGGCCTGCTCGCGCCCCTGTCGGTCTTTGAGGGCGAACATGATCCCTTCCGCTTGGGTGTACACGTCCCAGCGGCCCGACTCCCGCCAGATCTCGGCTGGCTGCAACTGGGGCAGCAGACACTCCTGAGCGCCGATGGCGTTCATCTCCTCCCGGACGATGTCCGAGATCTTTTGCAAAACCCGCCAGAGGAGCGGCAAATAGGTGTAGATCCCCGGGGAGAGCCGCCGGATAAAGCCGCCCCGCAGCAGCAGCTTGTGGCTGATCAGTTCTGCTTCGGCAGGATCCTCCCGCAGGGTTACAAACAACATCTGACTCAATCTCTGGCTCCGTTGCATCCCTCCCCTCCACTTAGCAACTGCTTCCGTTGTTCTGGAGCAAATCCTCCCTCCTAGATCCCCTGGACTGGGATCCCTGCGACGCTAGGCCACCCAAATTAACTAGGCAGGAGCCAGCGTCCGCCGCTTGGTAACCATCTGGTAGACCTCGATAAGGTCCCCTTCTTGCCAGGCATCGAACTTCTCGATGCCGATCCCGCACTCGAAACCGGCGGCCACCTCCCGCACGTCGTCCTTGAAGCGCTTCAGAGAATCGAGACGGCCCTGGTAGACCACCTCCCCTTTGCGGCGAACCCGCACCAGAGCGTTGCGCTGCACCTTGCCGGAGAGCACGTAGCTGCCGGCAACCGCACCGCGGCTGATGGGGATGACTTTGCGCACTTCCGCCTGGCCCAGCGGCTCCTCCACCTCCTCCGGCTCCAGCAGGCCCTCCATCGCTGCCCGCAGATCGTCCAGCAAGTTGTAGATGATGTCGTATTCGCGCACATCCACCCCCTTGTCGTCGGCAGCCTGCCGCGCGCCGGGGGCGAAGCTGGTGTTGAAACCCAGAATAATGGCGTCGCTGGCTGCTGCCAGATCCACGTCAGTCTCGGTGATCTCCCCAGGAGCTGCTAGAAGCACTCGCAAGCGCACTTCTTCTTGCGGCAGATCCTGCAGCGCCGTCTGGATGGCCTCGGCGGATCCCTGCACGTCCGTCTTGATGATCAAGTTCAACTCCTTGAGCTGGCCTTCCTGGGCCTTGGCAGAGATGCTGCCCAAACTCACCCGCCGCGACAGCAGCGCCTGTTGCAGACGGGCTTGCCGCAGGGCTTCCGCTCGCTCCTCGGCAATCCGCCGGGCTTCTTTCTCGTCGGCGTACACCTGGAACTCATCCCCCGCTGCGGGCACCTCCTCCAGGCCCAACAGTTGCACCGCCGAAGAGGGCCCCGCTTCCTGCAGCCGTTGGCCGCGGTCGTCCATCATCGCCTTGACCCGGCCCAAGACGGCGCCGGCCACCAGGGTATCGCCCACCCGCAGGGTACCGTTTTGCACCAACAGAGTAGCCACCGGGCCGCGAGCCTTGTCCAGGTGGGCTTCGATCACGGTGCCGCGGGCAGGCCGGTTGGGGTTGGCCTGCAGCTCCGCCACATCCGCTACCAACAGGATCATCTCTAGCAAGGCGTCTAGGTTGCGGCGGGTGAGAGCGCTGACCTGCACCATGGGCGTGTCACCACCCCACTCCTCCGGCACCAGCCCATGCTCTGCCAGCTGTTGCTTGACGCGCTCCGGCTGGCTGCCGGGCTTGTCGATCTTGTTGATGGCCACAATGATGGGCACCTGGGCTGCGCGAGCGTGGCTGATGGCCTCCAGCGTCTGCGGCTGCACCCCATCGTCGGCAGCCACCACCAGGACAGCGATGTCAGTAACGCTGGCACCGCGGGCGCGCATGGCCGTGAAGGCCTGGTGGCCAGGAGTATCCAGAAAAACAATGCGCCGCTTCTGGCCTTCGAAGTCCACGTCCACGTGGTAGGCGCCAATGCGCTGGGTGATCCCACCGACTTCTTGCTGGGCCACGTTAGTGTGGCGGATGGCATCGAGCAAAGTGGTTTTGCCGTGATCCACGTGACCCATGATGGTGACCACCGGCGGACGGGGCACCAGATGGTCAATGTCCTCCAGCTCAAGCATCTCGCTTTTCTTAGCTTTGGGCTCTGCCTCGGGCCGACGTACTTCGTAGCCCAACTCTTTGGCCACCGACTCGGCCAGCGACTCGTCCAAAACCTGGTTGATGGTCACCCTCACTCCTTTAAAGAAGAGGGTTTTGATGATCTCGGTTTCGGCTACCCGCAGGCGGCGGGCCAATTCTTGCACGGTGAGGCTGCCCTCCAGGAGCAATACCTTCTCTTCTGGCAAGGATTCTGCTGCGGCCTCAGGAGCAGTAGCTTCGGCGGAGGCCGAGGGCCGCTGGGGGCGCTCAGCAGCCGGGCGAGGGCGAGCTGCTGCCGCGGGCGGACGATAGGAGGGGGGCTTGGCGGTGGGGCGCGCCAAGGGTTTGAGCGCGTTCAGCTCCGCCTGCTTGACGCTGGAGAGGACGGTCAAGGGATCCAAATCCAGAACGTCTCCGTCTCCTTCCTCTCTTCTGCGGCTGCGTTTGCGCTTGGCCTGGGTGCGGCCGGCCCGTCGTTCGAGGGCTTGTAGTTCCTCGTCCTCTTCTTCCACCGTCTTGCGCTTGAGTTTGGGCGCAGCAGGCCGCACGGGAGCTTCGGCCAACACCGGCGTGGGGCGTTCCTCAGGGATCCCTTCTGGCAAGCGAGGGGAAGCATCCGGCTCAGGGGGAAGAGGCTTAGCCACAGGACGGGTAGGAGGCCCTACCAATTCCAGCCGCCGCTGCGGACGAGGAGCCTCGTCAGCTTTGCCGCTGTCGGAGCTCTCTTCCTTCTTGGCCACCGGCGAGCGCGGCTCGGGACGAGTGCCAGGGCGGACAGGCGCGCCCACCAATTGCGGACGCGGGCGCTGTTCAGCTTGAGGGAGAGAAACCTTTTCCTCGACAGGAGGAGAGGTACGAGCGCCGCTGGGGGAGGGCGCCTCCGCAAGGCCAGGGCGACGGGATTCAGGGGCCCGTTGCGGCGGCTCGGGCCCAGAGGCGGCTCGTCGAGGGGGGGGGAGCACTGTCGGTCGCTTGGCCGCCGGAGCAGGGCTAGGTTCGGGGCTGCCGGCTTTGGCGGCAGCCTCAGGGCGAGTAGAAGCAGCTGCCGGCTGCGGCTCCTGGGCAGCCGGGCGCGCAGGCGGATCGACTTGCCGCCGCGGCGGGCCTATCAATTCGAGGCTGCCACCGGCAGCCCCTTTTTCAGAGGAGAGCTGGTCGGGTCGCTGCGGCGAAGGCTTGGAAGAACTGGCCTCACCAGCAGCAGCTTGCTGCTGAGCAGGAGCGGGCCGGCGAATGCCGACAATGTGCTGAGGGCGCTCACTTGCTTTGGCTTCGACGGGAGGCTGCGGTTGAGAGCTCTCAGGTTGCAGCTTGGGCCGGAGCCGGGGACGAGTCGGTTTCACAACGCGAGGTTCACTCAGTTTGCTGCGCACCAACTCGGCTTGCTCTGGAGAAATGGTGCTGCTATGGCTTTTGAAAGGGATCCCCAACTGCTCACAAACCTCCAGCACCTCGCGATTGTCACATCCCATTTCGCGGGCAATCTCGTAAAGTCGGACTTTATCGGTCATTCGTCTGCTAGCCTCTGCTCCTTGCTCCTTGTCAGTTTTACAACCCAAGTTAATACGATCCAAATCGCCAGATGGGACTGAACCTGTTGGGTGTGTGGCCACTTCCTTCGGCACAGCGAGAGCATCTCGGCGATCCTCCAAGAGCGCGGACTGGAGGGAATCCAAGTCCGAAGCTACTTTGGAAACATCCGCAGGGGACATAAAGCTAGGACAACCGGGGAAGAAACCAACATCAACAGTGCTTTTTAGAATAACCTTTCTGCGGCTCATACAGGTTGGCCGCAGCCAGTCCTCATTCTGACGGTTGAGAGGGGCTGCCGTGTAGTTCGCGACTGGATGAACCTGAAAAGGTGTTTCAATATCTTAACTTGGCCAATTCTGGAGCTGCCTAGGTTTTGTCTAAAGCGCTTGCCCCCGGGGCTGATGTTTCCGGGGGGCTCTGGGCCTCAGAATCGCGCAGCAGTTGCTGCTCCAGCAGTTGCCACAGCGAGTCGGGCACTGCTGCCTTGAGGGCTCTGCTCATCTGGTGCTTACGCCGGGCCGCCCGCAGACATTCGAGGCGGCGACAGAGGTAGGCAGAACGCCCCATGCCCTGATCCAAAAGCACCTGGTGAGTGTCGTATTGCCTAACCAGCCGCCACAACTGGGAGCGGGGAAACAGTTGGCGACAGCCGACACAGCGACGTAGCGGATCTGCCCCTGCCAAAAGACGCCATCTCGCTGAAGCACGGGAACTAGTCCAGTCTACTCCAAATGGGGCAGCCGCGACCTGAGAAACTCAAAGAAACGCTTCACCAAGTAGGGATCCCGCCAGCCCTTGGTCGTTTCTTGCCGCAGGATGTCCATGGCCTCCTGGACAGTGAAGGCTCGCTTGTAGGGCCGCTCCGAGGTAAGGGCGTCGTAGATGTCGACAATCTGAAAGACGCGGGCCACCAGGGGGATTGCTTCTCCCTTGAGGCCGTCGGGATAGCCGCTGCCGTCCCAGCGCTCGTGGTGGTGGCGGATAAGGGGCAGCACATCCCTCATGGTGCGCAAGGGGCGGCAGATTTCCTCTCCAATTAGGACGTGGGATTTCATCACCTCCCACTCTTCCGGCGTGTGCTTGCCCGTTTTGCCCAAGATGGCGTCGGGTATGCCCACTTTGCCGATGTCGTGCAGGTAACCTCCCCAGGTCAGCACCTTGATCAGGGGACGGGGTAGCTGGAGAAACTCGCCAAAGCTCTTGGCCAGGGCTGCCAGCCGCTCGCAGTGATCCCCGGTGGTCGGATCCCGGCTTTCTACACTGCGGGCAATGGCAAATAAAACCTGGGCGGCATGATCCAAGTCTTCATTGAGATGCTTCTGGCGAACGAGGGAGCGCACCCGCGCCAGCAACTCGGACTCGTCAAAGGGCTTGCTCAAGAAGTCGTCTGCCCCCGCCTCAATCCCGCGCAGGCGATTTTTGCGGTCGCTGGCCGCTGCAATCAACACCACCGGGATCAGGCGTGTCTCTTCATCAGCCTTGATGCGCCGACAGACCTCGAATCCGTCCAACCCCGGCATCATCACATCCAACAGGACCAGATCCGGCTGCAAGCTTGGCAGCATCTGCAGGGCTTGCTGGCCGTTTTCCGCCTCGCTGACGCGATAACCAATGCTCTCCAACAGATCCCCCAGCAACAGGCGACTGTGGGGCTGATCGTCCACGATGAGGAGATGGCCCGCCGGCTCCTGCTCTCCAAAAGGTGCTATCTCAGGGATCCCAACCCTCACGGGCCTCTCAGCTTGGGCGGATTGCATCTTGGTAGAGACTACTCCTAGCTCACCGCTTCCACCGTAATTTCAGCTCCCAATTGCAAGCATCCGCCTTTCCACTGAACTTGCCAGGGCCTCAAGCCGCCGCCAATCCCTTAAAACACGGGTAAATAAGGGGATTTTTTCTGTCGCAATTCCCTCGCTAGGGATCCCATTCCTCGGCCACAATGGGGATAATGGAGGTAGTCTTGGCTACGTTTTTGGCACCCGTTTTGACTTTACCATGCCGTCTTTTTCCTCTGAGTCTCTGCAGGAGCAGGTGCGCCGCATCGATGACCAGCTTTCCCGCCGATCCCTGGAGCTAGACCCGGCAGGCTACTTTGTCATCTATGTGGATCGGCAGCAGCAGCTCATTTGCGCTAAGTACTACAGCACTGTGATCAACGAGCGGGGGCTGGCCACCGACCCGGAGACTGGAGCGGTGATCCCCGCGCGGGGGCCGGTCAATCGCTCCCCGCAGCGGGTGTACGTTGGCCGGACGGCCAAAGAGTTGTGCGTCCAGATTTTTGAAAAAGAAAGCGAAAAGGTCGTCTCTCAGCTCAGCCACGCCGCCTACCTGGGGCGGGAGTTTCAGAAGGCAGAGGCGGCCCTGCTCTCTGGCGAAGAGTACGTGCAGGACTAAGACCAAGCTCGCTGCAGGAGGCCAGCCTATGGCAGAATCGAGCCAGCTTGCCGTGACCAAGATCACTGCAGGGCAAGCTCGGCCATGGACGACAAGGTTAAGCCGGGAGCCATTCTGCGGGGACGCTACGAAATCCTCGGCCTTCTGGGGCAAGGAGGGTTTGGGGTTACCTACAAGGCGGTGGATCGCGACACTTTCAACACTCCCTGCGTGGTCAAGCGCCTGCGCCCGCTCTCGACGGATCCCTACACCCTGGCCACGGCGCGCAAGCTGTTGGAACGGGAGGCCAAGGTTCTCAACCGGCTCAACAACTACGACCGGGTACCTCGCCTCTTGGCCCACTTCGAGCAGGATCAGGAGTTCTATTTAGTCGAGGAGTTCATTGCCGGGCACGACCTCACCCACGAGCTGGTAGACGGCAAGCCGCTCAGCGAGCCAGAGGTCGTGCAACTCCTGTGGGAAGTTCTCGAGATCCTGCGCCATGTCCACGCCCACCAGATCCTGCACCGGGACATCAAGCCGGCCAACCTGATGCGCCGCGACTTCGACGGCAAGTTGGTGTTGATTGACTTTGGGGCGGTGAAGGAGGTGGGGAGATTGGTTAGCCACGCCCCCGGTCAAAGCCAGGTGGCGACGGTAATCGGCTCGGTGGGCTACATAGCCCCAGAACAGCTTGGCGGCAAGCCCCAACCCTGCAGCGATATCTACTCGGTGGGGGTGCTGGCCATCCAAGCGTTGACTGGCCATCCCCCCACCAAGATCCGGGACGATCCCCGCACCGGCCAGCTGCTTTGGCGGGATCTGGTGCCAGTTAGCAAGGAGCTGGCCGAGATTGTAGATCGCATGATCTGTCCCCGCTGGCAGGAGCGCTTCCAGTCGGCGGCTGAGGTGATGGAGGCGCTGCGGCCTCTCCTGCCTACCCCCCCCGAAGGTGTAGCGCCTGCTCTTTCCCAGCTTTCGGTGGACCAACTCTTGGCGATGCGCTTGGTAACCCGCGGCCAGGAAAAAGCTCGCCAAGGGGATCTGCAGGGAGCAATTGCCGACTACACCCTGGCCATTCAACTGGATCCCCAGAATGGCCGCGCCCACAGCCAGCGGGGCAGCGTCCGCTACAAAACTGGCGACTGGGCAGGAGCGGTGGAAGATTTCACCCGCGCCATCCAACTGGGGGGAGGAGATGCCCGCACCTATTTCAACCGCGGCATCGCTCGCTATCGGCTGGGGAACTATGAGGGAGCAGTTGCTGATTACACGCACGCCCTCCGTCTCGACCCTCACTGGGTCCTGGCCTACTACAGCCGCGGCAATGCCTACCGGCAGCTCGATCAGCCGCAGCAAGCCATCGAGGACTATTCCCGCGCCCTTGAGCTCAACCCCGAGGAAGTACGGGCCTACTTTAACCGCGGCGTAGTGCGCGGCCAGTTGGGAGATGCGCAAGGGGCTGTAGCCGATTTTTCCGAGGTCCTCCGACGGAATCCCCAAGATACGGAAGCTTATTTCAACCGGGGCGTAGCACGGGCGCAGTTGCTGGACTTTCAGGGAGCCATTGAGGACTATACCCAGGCGCTGCAGTTGGATCCCGGCCACCCCAAGGCCTGTTACCGCCGCGGTCTAGCCCGGCAGGCGTTGGGGGATCTGCAAGGGGCCATTACTGATTTTTCCCAGGCCATTGCGCTGAGGGCTACGCAGGGGGAGGAGCCTTCGGGAGCCGTGGCGGCAGCTCAAGCGGAGCTCTATCTGCAGCGGGCTGTGGCCTACCTGGGCAGCAACGCCCTGGAGGCAGCGCTGGCTGACTGCGAACAGGCGCTCCGCCTTAATCCTGCCCTGGCGCTAGCCCATTTCTACCGGGGGCTGGCCCGCCAGGGGTTGGGGGATCCGGCAGGCGCTTTGGCCGACTTCAACCGCGCCCTGGAGTTGGATCCCCGGCTGGCCAAGGCCTACCTCAAGCGTGGGATTGCCCATCTGGAGCTGGGTCACCTGGAAGCGGCTCTGGCAGACTTGAATCAGGCCATTGCTTTAGATGCCAGCGATGTCGGCGCCCGCAGCAGCCGCGGGCAGGTTCACCGGCTTTTGGGGGATCCCTTGGCGGCCCTGCAGGACTACACGGCTGCCCTGGAGCGGGATCCCCGCAACCCGCAGCTCTACTTCGACCGCGGCCAGATCTACTTTGAGCAAGAAGATTGGGCAGCAGCCTGTGAGGATTTCTCCCAGGCGCTGCAGTGGGCAGGCCAGCCGGGGGGCCCCCATGGGCTGGATCTGATGGCTCGTATCCACTTGTACCGGGGCATGGCGCGGCAGCGGCTGGAAGACTGGCAGGGAGCGCTGGCCGATTTCACGGCCTTGATCCAAGAGCAGCCGCAGGCTTCCCAGGGATTTGCCCTGCGGGCAGCGGTACACCTAGTCTTGGGAGACGAGGAGGCAGCGTTGGCTGATCTCGACCGGGCCATAGGCTGCAACCGCGACTGGGGGCTGGCGGATGCGGCGCTGGCCTACCGGCAGCGGGGGGATCTCCACCGCCAGGCCAACCGGCTGCAGCAGGCCATTGCCGACTACACCCAGGTCCTGGCCTTGAACCCGCAGGAGCGCCACGCCCTCCTCTGGCGGGCTCTCCTTTGGGATCAGGCGGGGGAAATAGAGAGGGCCCTGGCCGATTACACCCAGCTCCTGCAACTGGAGCCAGATCCGCAGACGCGCCTCTGGGCCTTGAACAACCGCGGCTGGGCCTACGCCCAACAGGGAGATTTTGCGGCAGCTATCCGCGACTACACGCAGGTTCTCGAACGGGATCCCAGCCACATCAAAGCCCACTGCAACCGTGCCCTAGCCCGCGCTGCCGTTGGTGACTGGCAAGGAGCCTGTCAGGACTTCCAAACTGCTCTCCAGTTGCAAGGATACGAGGGTCGCCTTTGGGAAGAAGAGACTCACTCCCTAGGCAGCTCTTAGCGATCCTCTACCCTGAGCCTAACTTGCTCCCGTCGCTCCTCGAAGTCGCTCACCAGCAGCCTTACCTTGAGCTGCCATTCTCCCGCTAAGGGCAAGAGGACATCTTCCACCTCAAACTGGCCAGGTTCTCTTGGCAGCGCCTGGCGGCGCAGAGGCGGGATCCCACGTGCGGGGAGGTCAAACTCCAGGCTCAGCTCCTGGGCGGGGATCCCCTTAACTTCCACTTGGATGCGGTTGTTGCCAGGGCGGCAGGGCAGGATCTGCAGGCGGAGGCTGCCTTCCGGCCAGCTCAATGTCTCTTGGCAAGCCGGTCCCGCTCCTTGGCCAGGAGGGGCTTGGGCCACCAGAAAGCTGGTCAAGGCCAGCACCAGAACTAGCCCCACCAACTCCAGGCGGACAATTTGGCGCAGGGATCGGCCCGCCGACCAAACCCCCTCTCGCAACGCCGGCAGCAGCCGCAACTTGTTGTGGGCGCCCAAACCCACGATCATCAGCACCAGCAACAGCTTCGCCCAGAGGTACTGCCCGTAGGGGTGCTCCCAGTCCCAGCCGCGGTGGATCCCGCCCATCCCCACTCCCGCCAGCACCAGCCCCGGCACAGCCCAGGTGGCCACATCGGAAAATCGTTGGATGACACCTGCCGATTGGGAAGTCCATTCAAGGACTCCGTCCCGCTGGCGCAATCGGCTCAACAGGCGCTCCACCCCCCACAGCCCCCCCAACCAAAAAGCCGAGCCGGCCAGGTGCAGCCCCAAGAGGGCCATCGTCCCTGCTGGATACTCGCTGGTGAGGGCATGGCCGATGGGCAAAAACGACCCTATCACCGCCACCGACCCCAGGCCGTTGGCCCAGCGGGGCCCGCCCTCGCAGGCCCAGATCAGGATCCCCAGCCCCACCAGCCGCAGCCCTGTGCCCCATCCGTAGGGAGAGATGAGCACGCTCAGCAGCTCTGGCCCGGCAAAGTGGGGGTAGAGCTGGGCCAAATGCAAACCCAAAGCCACCAGCGTCAGGCTGAGGGTGAGCCAGGCGGCAGCAAAAGCCCAGGCCTCAGCAGAGAGCTCTATTTCATCGGCAGTGCCCGACCGCCCCCGCACCAGCCGCCACCAGCCCAGCACGCCGACAACAAACAGGCTGCCCAGGTAGATCCCCCAGCGCACCCCCACCAGCGGCCAATAGAAGGGATCCCCCGCTTGGGCTGCCCTCGCCGCTCGCAACAGCTCCGGATCCGCCGCCCCCACCAGGAAGACAAACGAGCCCCCTACCGGATGAGAGTCGGCAGAGATGGCCCGCCAACTGACGATGTAAACCCCCTCCGGCATCTCCGCAGGCAAATCTCCCTGGGGCGCGTTGCCGCTGCTAACCAAGTTTTCCAGGGGCAGCACCTGGCCGTTGCTGTCCAGCACCTGGAGCTGCGTGAGCTGCACGGGTTCATTGAAGACCAGCCGCACCTGCGCCGGGGCTTCCTGCAGCATCGCCCCATCTTCGGGAAAGGTGGAGAGCAAGCTGGCGTGGGCAAAAACGGGTCGGATCCCGCCCACCCACAGCAGGGCGCACAAGAGACCCACCCGAATCCAGAAGAGGATAGACATCATCCCAACGGCAAACCCGGCTAGCGAGCGCCATGCCCGTGGCTGTGTCCATGCCCGTGGCCGTGGGTCTCTCCTTTACCCGTCAGCTTCAGCAGGGGTGCTGGCTCCGGCAAGCTATGGGGATCCTCCCCCGGCTGCGCCACCTGGATCCAGCGGTACATGCCTTGCTCACATTCCTGGATAACCGGGATGGGGAGGGTCTCGCCGGGGCGATCCGGCAACCTGAGAAGGATACTGAACTCATCCATAAACTCATCCGGCAGCGAGCCGCCGCTCCAGATCACCTCGGCCACCGTTTCGGTGATCATCTTCCCGTGGGACTCGTAAGGTTTGTCCAGCGGCTTTTTCACCGTCTCAATTTTCCACAGGGGATGCACCATCGGCTTCACCGAGGTCGCCCCTTCCGGGATCTGCACCCGCAGGCGAATGGTGGGGGATCCATCGCAGCCATGGGGCACGCGGAAGGTGAGCTTGGCAACGCTGCCCGCCGGGGCCTCTTTGGGATGGACGGTTACATGGGCCCAAGCAGAAGCAAGGGGCAAAACGCTCATCCCCAGCGCAAGCAGAGATTTCTTGGCCAAGGCCAAGTAACTTTGCAAACTGAACATTGCAAACGCTCCTTAACAACGCTAGGTGGAAAGAGAACCAGGCAGGGTCTGGCTGGCAAAACCTATGGATGGTGATGGGATCCGTGGGATTCGGTTACGCTCATGCTGTGCTGACCCCAACTGGAGAGGCCCATGGACACCAGGCCGGCGCTGGCCAGGCCCATCGACACCAGCCCAAAAGAGAGGGCGCCCATCGCCACCAGGCCAATGGAGAGAATGCCGTGGGTCACCACGCCTATGGCCACCACCCCGTGGGCGGAGATGCCGAGGGCCACCAAACCATGCGCCCCCACACCAACCGACAAGATTTTGCGGCGGGATCCCTGTGCTCCACAGCCCTGCTCCTGCGGCACCGGGGCGACAGAATTTTTCGGAGCCAAGGTCAGATCTTGAGTCCTCTCCTGAGCCATCAGCCTTTGCTCCAGTTGTGCTCAGCCCGGTCGAGAACATAGGCGGCCACGGCTTCGATTTCTTCTGGTTTGAGGAGCTTGCCAAAAGCGGGCATGGCCCCTTTGCCGTTGCGCACCTGGGCTTGGATCAGCTCAGGGGTATCCACGTGGTACTCGTGCAGGGCAGCCAGGGAAAGGTTTTTCGCCGCCACCAGAGTGTTGCGACCGTTCAAGTGACAGCCCACACACTTGGCCTGAAAGACCTTGGCACCCAAAGCCAAATCCGGTTCCGCAGAAGCCACCTGCGGGCCCCAGAAGACGGCGGCGCCGACCAGCAAAAGGAGCAAGAAAAACTTGATGATCCGCATTTTCCTCTCAACAATCTGCAAAAAACCGCTCATGGAAAAATCCAGCTTTTGAAGCTAGACCATTATCTCCACTAGGTCAGGTTAGGTCAAAAGACAGCCTGTCAACTCCCCTGCAGGTACCATAGGGTGCAGGATCCCCAGGGCCATGAGCAGTCTGCCGCCGGAGTTCATCCAGTTGGTGCGCCAGAAGGCCGACATCGTCGAGGTGGTGGCCGAAAAGGTGGTGTTGCGCAAGCAGGGCAAGAATTTCGTCGGCCTCTGCCCTTTCCACAACGACCACAAGCCCAGCTTTCAGGTCAGCCCCAGCAAGCAGATCTACAAGTGCTTTGCCTGCGGGGCGGGGGGAGATGTCATCCGCTTTGTCAGCCAGATAGAGGGCCTTTCCTTTGCCGAGGCGGTGCGCCACCTGGCCCGCCGCTACCATGTGCCGGAGCCCAAGGGATCCCTCTCCCAGGACTACGAGCGCCAACTCTCCCACCGGGAAAAGCTGCTGGAGATTTTGGCCCTGGCTGCCGATTTCTATCGGCATGCTCTCCGCTCCCAGATAGGATCCGCCGCCCGCCAGTACCTGCACAGCCGCCGCCTGAGCGAAGAGACCTTGCAAAAATTTCAAATCGGCTTTGCTCCCCCCGGCTGGCACTCGCTCTACGAGTACCTGGTCAACCAAAAGCGCCAGCCGGTCAAACTTCTAGAAGAAGCCGGCTTGCTGGTGCCGCGCCAGCAGGGATCCGGCCATTACGACCGCTTCCGCAACCGCATCATGCTGCCCATTTTCGATTTGCAGGGGCGGGTCATTGGCTTTGCCGGCAGAGCCCTGGGAGAGGAGCAGCCCAAGTACCTCAACTCCCCGGAAACGGAACTTTTCAACAAGGGCCAGGTGGTCTATGGTCTCAACTTTGCCCGCGAGGCCATTGCCAAAGCCGACCAAGTCTTGGTGGTGGAAGGCTATTTCGATGTCATCGCCCTGCACCAAGCCGGCATCGCCTATGCCGTAGCCGCGATGGGCACAGCCTTGACGCCGCACCAGGTCAAGACTCTGCTGCGCTATACCCAGTCCAAGCGGCTGATTCTCAACTTCGATGCCGACCGCGCTGGGTTGAATGCCGCCAAGCGGGCCATCGAGGCCATTGAAGAGCAGGTGCGGCGGGGGGAAATCGAGCTGCGCATCCTCACCCTTCCTGCCGGGAAAGATGCCGACGAGTTCCTGCGGCAGCACTCGGTCTCCGCATTTGAGGCCCTGCTGGCTCAGGCTCCCCTGTGGCTAGATTGGCAAATTGACCAGGTGCTGGCCGGTCGGGATCTCGCTCAAGGTGCCGATTTCCAACAGGCCTATCAGGCGCTGGTACAACTGCTGGCTGGTTTGGGCGGGCAATGGCGCTCTCTGTACATCCACAAAGTGGCGGAATTGCTCAGCCGGGGCAACGCTCGCCTCTGCCGCGATCTGGAAGAGGACCTGCGCCGGGCCGTGCGCCAGTACCGCTGGTCCAAACCCCGGCAACTTGCTGCCCCCAAGGGATGCAAACTTTTGCAATCGGAGTCCCACCTTCTGCAGATCTTTTTGCACTTTGCCGAGTACCGCCGCGAGATCCGCCAAACCTTGATGGAGCGGGAGCTGCAGTTTAGCTTCCGTCCCCACCGGGAGCTGTGGCAGCGGATCTTGGAGCTGCTCTCGGCCCAGCCGGAGCTGGAAGACCAGGGAGAGGGTCTCCTGACCGCCCTGCGCACCCTCTGCGCCCAAGACGAGGACCTCAACGAGCGCCTCAGCCACCTGCTCTGGCTGGACGAAAATACCCGCGTGGCCCTGATGCGTCCGCGCCTGGTGGTGCGGGCTGCCTTGGCCAACATGGAGTTGGAAATTCGCCAGAAGCGCTACCGCTACTGGACGCAGCTCTGGGATCAGGCCTTTTCCGAGGGCAACACCGCTCTGGCTGCCCAGTACCAGGCCAGCATTCAACAGGAATATCAGGCTATTCAGGCCTTGCAGCGCCAGGTGCAACTCAACCTGGAAGACCTGCTGGAGGCACCGCTGGCTGAAGACTAGGGGGGCTCTTCTCCCTAAGGGAGCGGGGCAGGGGGTGAGGGCCCAGCAAAGCGCGCTGGCGAGAGGCTGGGGAGCCACTCATCCTCTTGTCCATAGGCCTGCTGGGCAAAGCGGCGAGCCAGGGCCGGCAGGATGGCCAAAGGGCTGCTGAAGCCGGAGAAGAGCTGCAGCCCTTCCCAGCCGGGCAGGGATCCCACCAAAGGCTGGTGATCGGCGCTGAAGGCCACCAAGCAGTGATACCACCGCCCAGGCAGGCGGGCCACCTGAGGCAGGTAGCGACCGGCCTGTTCCCGGATCTGGGCTTCGCTGGCAGCGGCATCTACCTCGGCCATGGGATCCGTCAGCACCCGACTAATCTGCCCCAGGCGAAGGCTGCCGTCGAGAAACTGCACGATCCCGACATCCAGGATGGGCGGGCAGAGCTCCTGTCCCGGCTGGTCCCAGAGGGGATCCCGGTCGGGGCGGCCAGCTTGCCGCTCCAGCTCCAAACGCTGCACGGGCGCGCCCATGACGATGGCTCTCAACCGCACCTCCGCAGGATCCAGCTCCAGGGATTCGGCGTGGGTGAAGTAGATAGGAGCCCAGATCCCGGCCTGGCGCAACAAAGCCCGTGTCCAGCCGCCGGCGCACACCACCACCTGAGCCGCTCCGCAGAAGTCGGTATCCGTCTCCACGCCCGTAATGCGCCGGCCCTGGCGCCGCAAGGCC